>CAXTSK010000004.1:24665-38220 GCA_964246655.1 uncultured Pyrinomonadaceae bacterium | reverse complement strand
GACTTCGAGCGCATAACCTTTCTCAATCCTCAGACGCTCCCGCAAACCCGCGCGGCCGACGAACTCTTCGCTGCGCGCGATCATCTCCTCGCTCGGCTCGATGGTGACGACGAGGCCGCCCTCGCCCATCCCGCGCGCGAGGTGTACGACCGAGTAGCCGATGGCCATGCCGATTTCGAGCACGCGGCGCGCTTCGGTCGAGCGCGCCGTGATCTCAAGAAACCGCGCGACCTCGCGGTCGGCGATGGGGACGCGATGCGCCTCCGCGTACGCCTCCATCTCTGCGAGCAGACCCGTGTTCTCGGGCAGCAGACGTTCGAGGTATTCGGCCTGTTCGGGCTTGACGATGGCGTCGAGACGCGCCTTCATGCATTCGGCTCCGCTCTAAAATTTTTTTTACGGGCGGGCAAGTCTATCTCTTACGGGGTGGGGCAGGCAAATTCACTTATCAGGTGTCGGAATTATCCTGCGCGTCGTCGGCCGCATCAGCCACGCTGACGTAGCGCCGCGCGAGGCCCAGCTCGCGCAGCTTGTGCTGAAGCGACTGCCGATGCATGCCGAGGATGGCTGCGGCGCGCGTCACGTTCCCGCCCGTCTCTTCGAGGCAGCGCGCGATGTAACGGCGCTCGAACTCGCGCCTGTCCTCGCGGAAGTCTGAAGTGAATGGCACGGCCAGAGCGCCCGGCTCGATTGCCGGCGCGGCGCTCTGCTCCTTCGCGGCCCTGTTGCCTGCCCCGCCGATCTCTTCGGGTAAATCCTTCGCGATGACTTCGTCGCCCTCCGCGAGTATCAACGAGCGCTCGACGGCGTTGCGCAGCTCGCGCACGTTGCCGGGCCAGTGATACTCGACCAGGCGGCGGAGGGCCGAGGGCGCGAGTGTGCGCGGCGGGAGGCCGTAGCGCTCCGCGGCCTGGCGCGCGAAGGTGTCGGCGAGAACCGGGATGTCTTCGCGTCTTTCGCGGAGCGCTGGTATCTCGACGGTGACGACCTGTAGGCGGTAGAAGAGGTCTGCGCGGAAGCTGCCCTTCTCTATGTCCTGTTCGAGCGGGCGGTGTGTGGCGCTGACGATGCGCACGTCAACGGGGATCGAGTCGCCGCCGCCGAGCCGCTCTATCCTTCGCTCTTCGAGCGCACGCAGGAGCTTCGCCTGCACGTTGGCGCTCATGTCACCTATCTCGTCGAGGAAGAGAGTGCCGCCGTCGGCCAACTCGAATTTACCCTTGCGTCTCGCCGCGGCGCCCGTAAACGCTCCCTTTTCGTGGCCGAACAGCTCCGACTCGATCAGCTCGGAAGGCAGGGCCGCGCAGTTGACGGCGACGAAGGAGCCCTTGCGCCTGTGTGAGCTGCGCTCGTGCAGCTCGCGCGCGACCAGTTCCTTGCCCGTGCCGGACTCGCCGCGGACGAGGACGGTCGCGTCGGTCTCGGCGACCTTCTCGATCATCGAGCGCACGCGCTGCATCGACTCGGAGTTGCCGATGAGCGCGCCGCGCTGCGCGCCTTCGAGCTGTATGCGCTGGCGGAGAACCTTGTTCTCGCGACGCAGGCCCACCGTCTCCAGGGCGTTCTTGACGACGAGCCGCAGGTCGTCAATCTCGAAAGGCTTCGAGAGATAATCGTAAGCGCCGGCCTTGATCGCCTCCACCGCCACGCGCTCCGAGCCGTAGGCCGTGACCATCACGACGAGCGACGCGCCCTCTCCGTCCGCGGCCAACTCGCGCAAGTATTCGAGCCCGCTCACGCCCGGCAGGTTCACGTCGAGCAGCAAAAGGTCGGGCCTGCGCGCGGAGACGACGTTGCGTGCCTCCTCGACGCTCCCGGCCTCCTCGACCTCGTAGTCGAACCCGCCGAGCGCCCGCCGCATCCCGTACCGCGCCGCCTCCTCGTCGTCCACGACGAGCACGCGCCACTTCCCTCTTCTCTCTGAACTCATCTCGTTATCCATGCCCGAAACAGATAGCACGCAACGTGCCACACCGACTACTGCCTCAACGGCAATGTCAGTTCAAACCTCGCGCCTTCGCCGGGGCGGGAGGGTGCGAGGCGCGCGTGGCCGCCAACCTCCTCGATGCGCTTGCGGACGATGGCGAGGCCGAGGCCGGTGCCGCGCTGCTTCGTCGTGTAGAAGGGTTCCCAGATGCGCTCGCGCTGGTCGGGCGCGACGCCGGGGCCTGTGTCCGTGACCGTGACCGTCAGACGTTTGCCTTCGGCGCCGGCCGAGAGATGCACCTTGCCGCCCGCGGGCGTCGCGTGGAGCGCGTTGAGGAGGAGGTTCGTCAACGCGTCTCTCAACGAGGCCGCGGCGGCGCCGTCAAGCTCCTCGTCGCGCGCGCCGAAGTCGGCCTTGAGTGTGACGTTGCGCGCGGCCGCCTCTTTTTGAAAGAGGAGTTGGACAGAGTCGAGCAGTTCGCCCGCGCGTCGCGGCTCGTCGGCCTGGGGCGCGGTGCGTGCGAAGCTGAGCATCTGCGTGACGCTGCGCGAGAGCCGGTCGGTCTCGCCGACGATGAGTTCGAGGTCGCGCGCGTACTCGCGCTTGAGGTAGTCGTCCTCGCGCAAGACCTGCGCGATGGACTTGATGGCCGAGAGAGGGTTTTTGACCTCGTGCGCGACGGTCGCGGCCATGCGCCCGAGCGCCGCCAGCCGTTCGCTCTGCGCGATACGACGTTCGAGCCTGACGTTCTCTTCGACCAGACGGCTGTCCTCGATGGCGATGGCGACCTGACCCGCGAGCAGTTCGAGTGAGGAGCGAACCTCGTACGTCAGAGCCTCGGGCGCCGCGTCCGCCAGCATGAGTCCGACGACGCGCTCCTCGCGCTTGAGCGCGTACGCGACCTCCCAGCCGCGCTCGCGCAGCAGCGGCTCGTCCTCAATCTGTGTCAACCCCGACTCCGCTTCGAGCGCGAGCACGCGCGCGGCCCACTGCTCATCTTCAGACTGCGCGCCCGCCTGCGCTTCTTCAACCGGCTTCGACTCTTCGACCGCCACATTCGCCGTCGCCGCCCCCGCGCCGCCCGCCTTCAAAAGGCCCGGCACGTTCGCCT
Organism: uncultured Pyrinomonadaceae bacterium; assembly: GCA_964246655.1. Taxonomy (GTDB): domain Bacteria; phylum Acidobacteriota; class Blastocatellia; order Pyrinomonadales; family Pyrinomonadaceae; genus QHXN01. Next base: position 35,182 of record CAXTSK010000004.1, on the reverse strand, counting down.
CGTAATGCGACTGTAGATTCGGACGCGCCGCGGCCTTCACGTCGCCGTTGCGCCCGACACTTTCCTCACTCCCCGCCGTGACAAAACTTAAAGCCCGACCCTTTCCCCCTTCGTTATCGGACGGGGTGACGGCGAGGATGCTGACGCGGCGCAGACCCAAGCTCTCGGCCGCGCGTTCCTCGACGAAGCGCAGGAACTCCGGCAGCTGGCCGTAGCGCCCCGCCGACTTGCCGATGCGCGCGGCGACCTCTCGGAAGAGCCCCGCCTCCTCTTCGAACAGACGCCGGAACCGCTTGTCCAGCCAGCGACGCAGCGGCGCCGCCAGCAGCACGAGCAGCAGGATTAGGAGTGATTCGACCGCGCCCGGCCTCAGCTCGAAGCGCTCGGTCAGCCACAGCGCGATGGTGCGTATGCCGAACAGGTAGGCGACCAGCACGAAGCAAGCCAGGGAGGCGAGGATGAGGCTCTCTTTGAAGATGAGCCCGAGGTATCGATACCTGTAGATGTGATACGCGAGCAGCGCCGTCGGCAGGAGCGACCCGAGGTTCGCGACCGTCTGCAAGTAGAGCCCGAGCCTCGTCCCCTGCCCCACGCCGAAAGCATAGACCGCGAGGATGAGCGCGGCGATGCCGAGGAACGATGCCGCGAGCGTGTTCAGAAGTCTCCGCTCCGACTGCGCCTTCGACAAGCGCGCGATGAGGAAGTCCGTGCCCGCAACTAAACAGAGCACGTACGACGCCCACAGCGCGAACGGCACCAGCAGGTGTGACAGCCGCACGAACATCGGCGCGTAAACGCCCGTCCAGAGCTTCGGCGCCGCGTAGACGAGGAAGATCGCGGGCACGTAAGAGAGGTAGACGCGCGCACGCTCGCTCCACGTCAGACCGCGCCCACGCGCGTCGGCCCACAGGTGCAGATGAAGGTGAAGCAACAGCGAATAAGTGAGTGTCACGCTCGAAACGGCGAGCGTGTCGGCCGTCCTCAAAAGGGGCGTCCAACGATCCTGCGAGAGCCCCAGCATCGTGTGGAGCACAACCAGCAAGCTCGACGCGTGCCACACGCCCAGGGCGACGGCCAGCACCAGCAGCACGCGCTCCAGACGGTTCAGCACGCGCCGGCCCCGCCCCAACAGCGCCGCGATCCAGAAGTGCAGCGCCGCCGCCGTGCTGTACCCGATGAGCTGTAGGATTTCGAGCAGGGCCATTGTTAAAAGGGTATTGGGTGTTGGGTTTTAGGTTTTGGGTAGAAGCAACTCGTCTTTACCCAAAATCTAAAACCCAACACCCAACACCCTTCCTTCACTGCTGTCCGTTCGCGGAGACCGCGTCGCCCGCCGCGGGGGTGAGTGTGATCTCGATGCGGCGGTTGCGCGTGCGGCCGGCGGGGGTCGTGTTGGCCGCGACGGGGACGGAGCCGCCGAGTCCGTTGGCCTGTATGCGCGCGCCGTCCACGCCCGAGGAGACGAGGCGACCGGCGAGAGCCTCGGCCCTGTCCTGCGAGAGCTTCTGCAACTCGGCGGCGTCGCCCTTCGCGTCAACGTGCGACTCGATGCGCACGCGCAGGTCGGGGTTGTTGGCGAGGAGCGCGGCGAGCGGATCGATGGTCGTCGCTACCGCCTTCGGCGTCAGCTCGGCCGCGCGCGCGCCGGCCCACAAGGTATCGGGCAGGATGAGGACGAGGCCCTGCGCCGTCTCCTTCACCGTCCCGAAACGTGCGAGCGAGGACTTGAGACTCGCGAGCGCCTCCTGCTGCTGCGTGGCGCGTCGCTCCGCGTCGGTGCGGGCCTGCTCGGCGGCGCGCTCGCCCTCCATGCGCGCGAGCTTGAGGCGCGCGGCGTCGCCCTCTGTGCGCACTGAGGACAATTCGTCGCGCAGACGCGCGTTCTCGTTGCGCAGCTCGCGTAGCTGCTGGTTGGCGTTGGCGGCGTCGCGCTCGGCCATCTCGCGCGCAGACTCCTCCTTGCGCAGCGAATCGCGCAATTCCTGGATGGTGCGACCGGCCTCCGCGGCGGTCTCTTCGGCCTCGTTGATGGCGCGGTCGCTCGCGGCCTTCTCGTCGCGGCGCTTGCGCGCGGCGGCGCGCAACTCGGCCGTCTCTTCAGCCTTCACGCCGAGGCTGATGGCGCGGCGCGCGAGTGTGTCCACCTCGGCCTCTGATTGATTAAGACGCCAGGCGTTCTCCGCCTGGTCGAGCATCGACTTCGCCTCGTCCAGCTCCTGGGTCGCGTCGCGTTCGGCCCCCGCGTAGCGCGCGAGGTTGACGGCCTGCCGCGCGCCGAGCAGAGAGACGGGCGTGCGCAGCAGGTCTCGGTCGGCGATGTCGGGCACGCGCGAGTCTCGCAAGTAGTCGGAGGCGTTCCCGATGTACTGGACGGGGATGGTCGAGATTTGCGCGTCGCCGGGGTCGCGCGGCGGGAGGTTCTCCAACACGACCATGCGCGAAGGCGTGCGGACGAGGTGGTGCGGCTCGGCCGTCACGATGAGCGCGAAGGTTTCGAGCGGCGTCGTCACGTCGATCTTCGTGTTGATGAACGTGCTGCCGCTGCGCTTCAGCTCGCCGAGGTTGTCGGCGCGTCCCTCGGGCGAGATGGCCCACAGCACGTAGGTCGTGTACACGCCGCCGACCTCGTAGGCGCGCGGCAGGTTGTCCACGCTCAGCTCGACGCGCGTGTTGCGCCGCCCCGTCCGGCGCACCTTGGCCGAGCCCGACAGGCGCGGCAGGCGTATTGTCCCGCGAAACTTCAAGCTCACGGTCTGTTCGAGCGGGTAGGAGACGGCCACGGTCTCGCGCCGGCTGTCGGCCTGCGCGAAGGTCGCGGGTGCGCACAAGATGAGCGCGAACAGCAGCGCCGCCGCCACGCGGAAAGGAGAGCCGTTGAATCTCATAAAAACTTACTCCTTCTGTTCGTGTGAAGTGGGCGCGCCCCGGGGAGCTAAAGCTGACGGCGCGAGAACAAAGTCTACAGGATGATTGATGCTCCGGCCCGCCCGCACAGTTGCAGGAAATTAGCCGCGCGCGGCCCGTCTTTCGTGGACGAGCTGCACGACGGCGACGGCGACGGCGCAGAGCAGGAAGATGTGTACGAAGCCTTCCTTGCCCAGCACGAATTTTCCCACGAGCCACGCGCCGAAGAGCGACGCGGCGAGCAGACGGACGTACAAGTTAAACCGAACCCCTTCGCCTGACGTTCAAGACGAACCCTTCATCGACCTTCACTTCGAGGCAGTCTTCACAGACCCCTTCGGCAGCTCGACGGCGCGCAGGCCCGTCCCCGCCGGGTCGCCCCCGACGAGCCAGCCTCCGCCGCCGAGTGCGGGCGTGACGACGAGCGAGCGCGTGCGCCCGCCGAGGTTCTGCCCGCTCGGCTTCCCACTCTCCTCGACACGCATCACGAGCGACCCGTCGCGGCCCGAGAAGCCGAGCGCGAACGTGCTGCCCGCGCCGGGCACAATCACGTCGAGCACGCCGTCGCCGTTCACGTCCGCGAAGGCGGCGGAGGCAGCCGATTCGGCGCCCTCGGCGAACCAGCGGACGGTGCCGTCGTCGGTGCTCACCAGAGCGACGCGCCCCTTCTTCGTAACCATCACGATCTCCGGGCTGCCGTCGCCGTTCACGTCCGCCGACGCGAGCGAGCCGCGCACCGAGTCGTCCTCGGCGCGGATGGCCCCCAGCACCTTCAGGTCGGGCAGGGTCAAAGCCCACAGCGCGCTTTTGCCGCCGACGGCCATGAAAGACATCTCGCCGCGGCGCGTGACGAGCGGCGCCGTCGTCACGTCCTCGTCAATCTTCGCCTCGGCGATGACCTGCCCGTCCGCGCCGACTAAGCCCATTACATACGTTTCAAGCATTCCGCCCGTCCGCGCCGCGGAACTCGACGCGCCCGCTCTTCAACCCGAGCAGCACGCCGCGCTTCCCGCCCCCTTCGAACGCGTGCGGCGGCCCGGCCATCTCGCCCGAGAGCTTCTGGCTCGACTGCACGCGGCCCGTGAGTGGGTTGATGACGTAGAACATCTCCGGCCCTTCGGTGACGACGACAAGCTCCTGCTTGCCGTCGCCGTCGAGGTCGGCCGCGACGCCCGAGACCGCAGTCCCTTCGAGGCTCGCGCGCCATGTCTCGCGCCCCGTGTCGCCGAGCAGCGCGCGCACGCCGCCCTGCGTCGCCACGACGACGTACGCGCCGCGCAAGGGCTCGCCGACGACGAGCGGCTCGAAGTTGACGACCTTCGGGCTCGGAGTCTGGCCGGCGGCCGCGGGACTGTAGCGCGAAGTCCAGAGCGAGATGCCGCTCGCGCCGTCAACGGCGAAGACGCGGCCGTCCGCGCCCAATCCCACGAAGTCTATGACGCCGCCCGGCCGCAGGTTGGCGGGCGCGACCTTCGACACCTCGCCCGTCGCCACGCGCCAACCCGTCGCGTCCGCAGGCATCACCACGCTCGCCACCTCGACCTTCGCCTCGCTGCCGAGCGTGACGCGCTCGGGCTGCGAGTAGGTGATGCTCGTCTCGGAGGCGGCTGAAGCGACGCGCCAGAAGTAGTTGCCGGGCGGGAGGTCTTTGACGACGTATTGACGGCCCTCGACCGCCTGGTCGAAGACGATGTCCTCGAACTTCTCGTCGGTCGCGAGCTGAAGTCGATAGCGGTTGACGCCGGGCTTGCCTTGCCAGCGGACGAGTATCGACGGCGGCACCTGCGTCGCCACGGGCTTCTGAGCCGAGGCGGGGGTCGGCGCCGGATTCGGCAGGAGCTTCGTGCCGGGCTTCACCTTGCCGCCCGACTTCTTCTGCGCGCTAACGACGCGGCCGCCGTGCGTGGCGAAGATGAGACAGGCGAGCGTGAGCGCGCTCAAGAAAAGGCGGCGGGGCTTCTTCGTTCGGTAGGTCATGGGGCCTCGTTCAGTTTGTAGCCGACGCCGCGGACGGTCAGGACGTACTGTGGATTTTTCGGGTCGGGCTCGATCTTGCGGCGCAGGCGGTTGATGTGCGGGTCTACGTTGCGCTGGTAGCCTTCGTACTCTGTGCTCCAGACCTCGTCGAGCAAATCGTTGCGCGACCACGCGCGGCCGGGCTCGCTCGCCAGGCGTTCGAGGATGTGGAACTCAAGCGGCGTGAGTTCGACGCGGCTGCCCCCGACGGTGACCTCGTGGCGGCGCTTGTCGATGACCAGCTCGCCGACCTCGATGCGGTCTTTGCGCTCGTCCTCGGCCTTCGCCGACCACTTGCCGGCCCGCCTCAACAAAGCCTCGACCCTCACCTCAAGCTCGCGCGGGCTGAAGGGTTTTGCCAAGTAATCGTCGGCGCCGGCCTGGAACCCCGCGACCTTGTCGTCAACGGCGTCGTGCGCCGTGAGGAACATCGCCGGGGTCTCGACGCCGCGGTCGCGCACGCGCCTCAAGAGTTCGAGCCCGCTCATGCCGGGCATCGACACGTCGAAGATGAAGCAGTCGAAGCGGCCCGAGACGGCGTGCTCGAACGCATCCTCGGCGCTCTCCTTCTCCTCGACCTCGAAGCCGAGTCGGCGAAAGTATTCGGCGAGCAGCATCCGCATGCTCAGATCATCATCGACAATCAGAATCCGTAGGCTCACACGTCCCACCTGTCGAGTTGTGTCGTGGTAGAGCTTGGCGCAGCCAGTTCCCGCGTGCCCGGATTATAGCGCAAGAAGCGCGAAATGGCGCGTCCCTCACCTGCGCCTTCCCATTCACCCCGCACCTTTCAATAAACCTTTCAGGGGATTCCGCCGCCTCCGCTCCTCCAGCCTCCCCCAAATCACGAGGCTTGCCGCGCCGGCTGCAAAGACTGATAGCAATATCAGTGTGAGCGGGTTCAGCCACGCGTCCTCGCTGTAGAGAATCACTCCGAACCACACGAGAGATGCGAGGCATAGGAGACATACGGCCGTCAGGTGTTGCCAACTGCCTGCGAAGCTGTACGTATCGAGCCTCGTCACCCCTACCCAGTCTTTTGGGGTCGGGCGTGGGCTGGAGAACAATCTTGAGAATACTTCCAGTTGTTCAACAGGGCGGAGTAGGCTTAACAGCGTGTAGGTAGGGCTGTCGTGCTCCCTGAACACTGCGAATAGGTAGGAAGCTACGTGCCCTTTGTCTAAAGCCTCGGGGTTCGTTTGTCTCGACACAGCTGTGGAGGGCCGGTAATCGTGGAATGCCCCTCTCCAGTATTCAGCCGTGACTTCAGAACGGGCGCCTTCCCCCCGACCGGTTATCACGAGCCGACGCTCTTCATATTTCCCGTCGGGGATGGCCCTAAGCTTGGCGAAGCCTTCGTCACAGATGATTGTCGGCACGATGAGTCTCAAATCGGCCGCACCCCAATTTGCAAGCCCCGCACTGTCCGTAAGCAAGCTATGTTCGGGCAGGCCGTGAAGAAGTTCGGCGAGAACCTCGGCGCATCGCGCCGCGATGACCGGCAACGAAGTCCCCGCGTCTCCCGCGAAAGGCGCCCACACGAACGCATACTTCGGCGAAGCCTTCTGCGCGGGCGTGAGACGGTATTGCCGGAGCGCGTCGAGGACGGCGGGCTGACCGAAGAGCGCGCTCAGCCCGCGCGCTGCCATCCACGCGTAAACAGACAACGCGTAACCAGGCTCCGGGATCCAGAGCAACGGCACCAAAGCCGTGGCGGCTTTCGGGGTGGCAATGTCGCGCAGCCCTTTGACGGCGTGCCTACCTTCGAACGCATCGCTGGCATTTTCTAACAACTCGGAGAGACCTTTCACAGCGAGGTCACCCATCTTGACGACGGCGTCCCTTACCTCGGGCCAGAGGTCGTAATATTTCAGCAGCTCGCTAATCGCCTCGGGCCGATTTGTTAGGGCCAGCGCGTGGATGGCGCCGCTGCAAGCGGCGTCCGGACACACCGGCACCCCCTGCCTCGTCGTCACCCCCCGCCTTATTTCGTAGCCTGTCAGTGAAACGATGCCGGCCAGGTAGCGGAAGACGGCTTGGCTGCGGGGGCTCTGGCCAGAGGCGACGGCGGCGAAGGCGCGGACGACCGCCTCGTCCAACTCCTCGTCGTGTTCGAGCTGATGCTTGAAGTGGTTGAGGATATCGTCGGCGAGGGCGGGGCTGATCTTCTGGGCGTCGGCCAGGCACTCGAAGGCGGTGACGGGGTCGTGCGCGAAGATGCTCTCGACCAGCTTCGTGCTGTCCTGCTCAAGCCCGCACCAGAGCTTGACCGTCTCGCGCCACGCGTCCGGGTCCTGGAGGAATCGCTTGAGCAGGCCGGGGCCGTCCGAGCCGAGTGCGGTGGCGGCGAAAAACTCCTGAAGCGTGAGGTGCGCGAACTGGAACTTCGCGCCGCCGTCTACCGGCAGGAGCAGGCCGCTGCGCTCCACGATCTCGTCCAGGAGCGGGTCGGCCTCCTTCGGCTCAAGGTTCAGCGCGGGCAAGACCTCCTTAATCTCGGCGATGATCGTCTGGAGGTCGATACTCCGGCGGTCGTGCCCGCGCTCGGCGCTTCCCTCCTGGTTGAAGAGGGCGAGGTGTTGCAGCACGATCCGCTTGTGCGGCGCTTTGAAGCGGTTGGCCTCGACCTTCCATTGCCGGAGCAGCACGTCGATGGCCTGGTCGTAGAACTCTGTGCGCGAGTCGGGGAGGACGAACTCGGTGTCCGTGTAGAGGAAGGCGATGATCGTCAGCAGGAGCGGGTTGCGCGCCAGCGCCATGATGCGCGGGCGCGCCTGGAGCGTGTTGACGAGCTGCTCGATGGACTTCCCCGCGGGCATGTAAGGCTGCCAGGCGGAGAGGAAGCGCTGCACCTGCTGATCCGTGAACTCGACGATTTCGAGCGTCTGGTCTGTAACCTCCGTGAACTCGTTGCGGTAGACTGCCGTCCGGCACGTGATGATGACCCTGCACGCCGGGTACTTGAGCAGGAGGTCGGTGATGGCCTTCACCACCTCGTCCCGCCGGCTGCTGTTCACCTCGTCGAGCCCGTCGAAGAGGAGCATCAGCGTCCCGCCCTTCAACGCCAGCTCTACGAAGTCGCGCGCGTTGTGAAAGTCGTTCACGTCGAGCGCCGCGACGAGGTGCTCCTCCACGGACTTGGTGCCGTCGTGCAGCCGGTTCAGTTCGAGCAGGATGGGGATGGGGCGTTCCGGCAGCTGTGTGAATTTCCCGTCCGCGTAGGAGAGCGAGACGTGTTTCAAAAGCATCGACTTCCCCGAACCGGGCGGGCCAACGACCATCATCCGGCGCGTGACGGCCATCGTCTTGAAGGCGTCCACCTGCTCGGCGTCGCTCGAACCTCTGACCTTGAGCGGCACGTAGATGTCGCGGACTGCGAGCGGCTGGTCGGGCCTGAAAGGAATCTTGAGCCGGTGGTAGCGCCGGACGAGCGCCTGCCGGTAGTGGCGCAACGCGGTTCGCCTGAACAGCCGGTAGCCCGAAATCCGCTTGTAGACCCACTCCTTCAGACCCTTCACCGCGTTGTTGAGCGTCTCCGCCAACACGTCGCGGAAGACGAGCAGGACTAACATGATCCCCGCGGCCAGCCAGCCCCACCGCGGGCTCAAGTCCTTCCACCAGGGCTGTGCGGCGCTCGCTTCGGCGTACTCCTTCTCGTAGAGGTTGACGATCTCGTTGGGGGCGATGCCCGCGGCCGCGGCCGCGTCGCGGAACATGTCGATGACGTGACCCGGGTCGCGCTGTTTCTCCTTCGCGGCGTCCTGCCTGGCCTGCGCCTTGATGGCGCTCTCGATCTCCTGCCGCAAGGCGGGGGAAGGCGCCTGCGCGGCGGACAGGCCGCCGAGCGCGAGGGCGAGCAGTAACGTGGCGCACAACCTCCGCGCGGTCTCTGTGACTCGCATACGGCTCCTTCGGCAGCCGGTGAGTTTCGGGGCGCCCGCCTTTACGATTCCTTGACGCCCAAACCCTTGGCTCCGTATAGTTTCGTTTTACCGAGAGGCGGCACGAATCTTCCCCTCCAACTTAGCAGACGACAAGCGGGCGACTGTTTCATGCGCGACCTACGGCGACTCTTATTCTACCTCAAGCCGCACTGGGGCAAGTTCGCGCTCGCGACGGTCGCGATGCTCTTCGTCGGCCTCTTGCAGAGCGCCATCGGCGCGCTCATCGTCCCCATCTTCGACCAGGCATTGCGCCAGAGCGGCGACGGCGGCCAGCGCACGCCGACCCTCTTCGGACTCCAACACGTCATCCCCGACTCGGGCTTCGAGGCGTGGCGCACCATCGCCGTCCTGCTCATCGCCTTCACGGTCGCCAAAGGCGTCGCCGAATATTTCTCGACCTACCTGATGGCGCGCGTCGGTCAGGAGTCTGTTTTAAAACTCCGCACTGACATGTACGCGCACCTGCACGCGCAGTCGGCAGACTTCTTCGAGCGCCACCGGACGAACTACCTCGTCTCGCGACTGGTCGGCTCGGCCGCGGCCATCGAGTCCGCCGTCTCGAACACTCTGCGCGACATGCTGCGCGAGGGTTTTACGCTCGCGTGCTTCCTGACGGCGTCGTTCTATTATTCATGGCGCCTGACGCTCGGCTCGCTGGCGATTGCGCCGCTCGTCGGTTTCCTGACCGCGCGCTTCGGCCGCGCCCTGCGCAACCTCGCACGCGAGTCTTTCGAAGGGGGCCAGCAGCTCGTAGACACGGCGCAAGAGGCGCTCTCCAACCAGACGATTGTTAAGGCTTACGTCGCAGAGGAGCGCGAGCGCGGCCGCTTCGAGCGCGTTGCGCGCCAGATCATGCGCGCCAACCTCCGCACCGCGAAGATTCAGGGCATCGCCCCAAACATCATCGAGATGATCGGCATCCTCGCCGTCGCCGCGCTCCTCTTCTTCGCACAGCGCGAGATTCTTTCGGGCCGGATGAACGCGGCGCTCTTCATCACGTTCCTCTTCTTCCTCTTCTCAAGCTACGACCCGATGCGCAAGCTCTCGCGCCTGCACAACGGCATGGAGCAGGCGCTCGCCGCCGTGCGCCACGTCTGGGAGGTGATGGACGAGCGCGGCGAGATGCCCGAGAAGCCGAATGCCGTCGCGCTTCAACCGCTGCGCCAAGAGATCGAGTTCAAGAACGTCGTCTTCCGCTACGGCAACGAGGAGCGGCTCGTACTGCGCGACATCTCTTTGCGCATCCCCGCGGGCCGCATGGTCGCGCTCGTCGGCGAGTCGGGCGGCGGCAAGTCCACGCTCACCAAACTCGTCCCGCGCTTCCACGACCCCGTGGAAGGCGCCGTCGTCTGGGACGGAACTGATTTGCGTGACGCGAAGCTCGTGAGCCTGCGCAGCAACACGGCGCTCGTCACGCAGGAGACCGTGCTCTTCAACGACACGGTGCGCTACAACATCTCCTACAGTCGCCCCGACGCGCCCGCCGCAGACATCGAAGCCGCCGCGCGCGCCGCGCACGCGCACGATTTCATCAAGGAACTGCCGCACGGCTACGACACCATCGTCGGCGAGCGCGGCATCTTCCTTTCGGGCGGCCAGCGCCAGCGCATCGCCATCGCGCGCGCCGTGCTCGCCGACGATGGTGTCGTAGCC
>CAXTSK010000004.1:22233-24655 GCA_964246655.1 uncultured Pyrinomonadaceae bacterium | reverse complement strand
GCCTCCGGCTTTGGGGCGGCCCGGCCCCCCCCCCGCCCCCGCGCGCGCGGGGGGCCCGCCCACGCCGCGGTGCTCGTGCTCGACGAGGCGACCTCGGCGCTCGACGCCGAGAGCGAGCGGCTCGTGCAAAAGGCGCTCGCCAACCTGACACAGGGGCGCACGACCATCGTCATCGCGCATCGCCTCTCGACCGTCCGCCGCGCCGACCTCATCGTCGTCATCGAGCGCGGGCGCATCGTCGAGACCGGCCGCCACGCCGAACTGCTCGCGCACGGCGGCGCGTACCGCAGGCTCTACGAACTGCAATTCGCAGACGAGGAGGAAGTTGAAACGGTGAGCAGTGAGCAGTGAGCAGTAAGCAGTTTTCAGTTTTTAGTTTTCAGTAGGCAGCTTGAGTTGAAAACTAAGAACTGAAAACTCAAACTGCTTTGACTGCTCACTGCTTACTGCTCACTGCTTACTATGAAATCAATGACCGGGTTCGGGCGAGGCACGGCGCAGGGCGAGGGGTATGGCGTCGCCGTGGACTTGAAGACCGTCAACAATCGCTTCCTCGACGTGCACATCCGCACGAGCGCGGAGCTGTCGCAGCTCGAAGCGACGGTGCGCAAGCGCGTGGGCGAGCGCCTGTCGCGCGGCCGCGTGGACGTGAACATCTCGGTCGAGCGGACGAGCGAGGTCAGCTACGAGGTCAACCGCCCGCTCATCGCCGGCTTCATCCAGGCCATGCGCGAGATGCAGAAGGAGTTCGGCCTCGCGGGCGAGCCCGACATCAACGTCCTCGCGCGGCTCCCCGGCGCCATGCAGGCCGCGCGCACGAGCGTCTCCGAGGAAGCCTTGAAGGGCGTCGAGCAGGCGCTCTCACAGGCGCTCGACGAGTTGGAGGCGATGCGCGAGCGCGAGGGCGCGGCGCTCGCCGCCGAGATGGCCTCGCGCCTCGACGAGATCGAGCGAAACCTCCCCGTTATCGAATCGCTCTCGGGCGAGCAGGTCGATAACTACCGCGCGCGCGTCAACAAGCGCATCTCCGAGCTGCTCGCGCGCGACGGCCTTGAGATCGTCGAGCTGGATCAGGGGCGTCTTTCTCAAGAGGTCGCCTACCTCGCCGACCGCAGTGACATCACGGAGGAGACGGCGCGCCTGCGCAGCCACGTCTCACAGTTCCGCGCGGCGCTCTCCGAGACCGCGGACACGGGCAAGCGGCTCGACTTCCTCCTTCAGGAGTTTAACCGCGAGGCCAACACCGTCCTCTCGAAATCGACCGACCTCGCCATCAAGGATGCGGCGCTCGCCATCAAGGCCGCCGTCGAAAAACTACGCGAGCAGGTGCAGAACGTTGAGTGAAGTTCGCGCGGAGACGGGCGCTCCACCAACCGTCGAGGCGGACGGTTACCGCGGCATCCTCTTCGTCATCAGCTCGCCCTCGGGCGGCGGCAAGGGCACGCTCGTCAAGCGGCTGCGCGAGACCGTCCAAGGCGTCGGCTACTCCGTCTCGTGGACGACGCGTGCGAAGCGCCCCGGCGAGGTGGACGGCGTCGATTACCGCTTCGTCTCCGAGGAGGAGTTCTCACGCAAGAGGCAGGCGAACGGCTTTCTGGAATGGGCGGTCGTCCACGGCCACCTCTACGGCACGGTGCGGACCGCGGTCAGGCAGGAGATGGCGAGGGGCCGCGACATCATTCTGGAGATCGACGTGCAGGGCGCGCGCGCCGTCCGCAAGGCGATGAGGTCGGTGGTCTCCGTCTTTATCCTCCCTCCATCTTTCGAAGTCCTGCGTGAGCGCCTGACCGCGCGCATGACCGAGCGCCCCGAAGAGTTGGAGCTGCGACTCGTGAACGCACGCAGCGAGGTCGAACAGTACAGGCACTTCGACTATCTCATCCTGAATGACGAGGTAGAGCGCGCCGCGGCGCAGCTCGCCTCGGTCGTTTGGGCGGAGAGGGCGCGGCGCAAACGGCAGGAGTGGCTCGCGCGCCGCGTGCTCGCCTCGTTCGGCGCCCCGCCGCGCGTTGAATAAACGGCGCGGAAACGTTATAAAAGAGTGTTCATCTAAACGCTGGATTTATGAGGAGGCCGGCCAGAGAGAACGAGAGCCGGCCGGGGAGAGATATGGCGAAACCCGCAGACGCGACGACGAAGCCCGAAGAGCAGGACGAGCAGGAGCATGTGAACCCGACCCTCGACTCGAAGTACCGCCTCATCCTGGTCGCGGCCCAGCGCAGCAAGCAGTTGCAGAAGGGCGCCCGCCCGCGCGTCGAGATGGACGCGCAGAGGCACAAGCCGACCCGCATCGCCCTCGAAGAGGTGCAGCGCGGCTTCATCAACTTCTCCATCATCGAGAAGGAATAAGCGCGAGTCTCACGCCTGAAGTTTAGAGGCGTGCCCGTCAGGTCGTCATCGTTGACGGCCATGCGGGCACGCC
>CAXTSK010000004.1:3157-22223 GCA_964246655.1 uncultured Pyrinomonadaceae bacterium | reverse complement strand
GCGTGCGCCTCGGCGCCCCGGCTTGGGGCCCCCCCCCTCTTCGCGCCTGAAGCCCTTCAGCCTTCCTTCACATCCCCTTGTACTCCGGCCCGCCGCCGCCCTCGGGCGTGACCCAGTTGATGATCTGGTAGGGATCCATGATGTCGCACGTCTTGCAGTGGACGCAGTTGGAGAAATTAATCTGTAGTTTGCGCTTGCCGCCGCCGTCCTCGACCATCTCGTAGACGGCCGCCGGGCAGAAGCGCTGGCAGGGATTGCCGTACTCCTCCGCGCAGCGCGTCGAGCAGATGTTGGTGTCGAGCACGTGCAGGTGCGCGGGCTGATCTTCGTCGTGCGAGACGGCCGCGTGGTACACGTCCGTCACCTTGTTGAAGGTAAGCTTGCCGTCGAACTTGACCTTGCCGTAGCGTTGCGAGATGTCGTCGCCGCGGTAGCCGTAGTCCTTCAACTGCTTCATCGCCTCGTGCCCCGGCTCCGAACTCGCGCGGTCGAAGAGCCCCCACGAGCGCCCGCCCGTGATGAACTGCAACCCGGCGTTCGCGAGCCCGAGCCAACGGCCGTGCTTGAAGGCCGCGTGGAAGTTGCGCACGCGGCGCAGCTCCTTCGTGATCCAGCTCTCGCGAATCAACTGGCGGTAGCGCTTGAGCTGCTGCTTCGAGTAATCCTCCTTGAGCAGCGCCTCGAAGATGGCCTGCGCGGCGAGCATGCCGCTCTTGATGGCCGTGTGGATGCCCTTCAAGCGCTGCGCGTTGAGGAAGCCGGCCGAGTCGCCGACGAGCAGGAAGCCGTCGCCGTGGAACTGCGGGATGGCGTAGAAGCCGCCGGCCGCGATGGTCTTCGCGCCGTAGCGAATCATCCGCCCGCCTTCGAGCAGCTTCGCGAGGAACGGGTGCTCTTTGAACCGCTGGAACTCGGCGTGCGGGTCGAGCAGAGGGTCTTGATAGTCGAGCCCCGTCACGTACCCGATGTTGACGATGCGGTTCTGCATCCCGTAAATCCACCCGCCGCCGTACGTGTTCGCGTCCGACGGATAACCCAACGTGTGCGTCACGCGCCCCGCCGGGTAGCGGTCGTCCGGCAGTTCCCAAAGCTCCTTGACGCCGATGCTGTAGACCTGCGGCTCGCGCCCGTCGTTGAGACCGAGTCGCTGCGTCAACTGCTTCGTCAGAGAGCCGCGCGGCCCCTCGCCGAGCACCGTCACCTTCGCGAGGATGTCCACGCCCGGCTCGAAGTTGGCCTTGCGCCTTCCTTCTTTATCAATCCCCTTGTCGCCCGTGCGCACGCCGACGACGCGATCCTGCTCGTCGTAAAGCATCTCCGCGCCGGGGAACTCGGGGAAGATGTTGACGCCCGCCTCCTCGCACTTCTCGCCGAGCCACGCCGTCAGCTTGTTCAAAGAGACGATGTAGTAGCCGTGGTTCTTCAAGGGCGGCGGCGTGACCGGCGACTTGATGGCGCGCGTCTTCGTCATGTAGAGGAAGTAGTCTTCCTTGACCGGCGACTCGACCGGCGCGCCCTGTTCGAGGAAGTCGGGGATGAGTTCCTTCAAAGCCTTCGGATCCATCACCGCGCCCGACAGGATGTGCGAGCCGACCGTCGCGCCCTTCTCGATGACGGCGATCTGAATCTCGCCGAGCGACTTGCCCTTCCGCGTCCCCTTCTCCACCGCCTCGTTGTGCTCGCGCACCAGCCTTGAGAGGTGCAGCGCCCCACCCAGCGACGCCGGCCCCGCCCCGACGAACAGCACGTCCATCTCGATGCTTTCACGTTCCATCACACGCGCTCCTGAGTTAATGCCCGACTGAATGAATCACCATTCAGTTTATCGGCCCGGCGTGAAAATAGCAAAACGGCTCCCGCCTTTGCCGATTCCGCCCGCCGGGCACATAATCTTTCGAACGATAAAGCCGAATAATTCAGACAAGGGGACAGTCCGATGGCCGAGCACAAGCACACGAACCGCCTCGCGCAGGAGTCAAGCCCGTATCTCTTGCAGCACGCGCACAACCCTGTGGACTGGTACGCGTGGGGCGACGAGGCTTTGGAGAAGTCGAAGCGCGAGGACAAGCCGATTCTGCTTAGCATAGGCTATTCGGCATGCCATTGGTGTCACGTCATGGAGCGCGAGTCGTTCGAGAACGAAGAGATCGCGCGCCAGATGAACGAGCAGTTCGTCAACATCAAGGTTGACCGCGAGGAGCGCCCCGACCTCGACCAGATTTACATGAGCGCCGTCCAGATGATGACGCGCCACGGCGGCTGGCCGCTCACGGTCTTCCTCACGCCCGACCTCGTCCCCTTCTACGGCGGCACCTACTTCCCGCCCGAAGACCGCCACCAGATGCCCGGCTTCCCGCGCGTCCTCGCGGCCATCTCGGAGACTTATCGCACGCGACCGGATGAAGTAAAACAGTCGGCGTGGGAGATTCTCTCGGAGCTGCGGCGCATGAGCGTGGCGCAGGAATCCTCCGAAGTCATCAACCCGCAACTCCTTGACAACGCTTACCGGGGGCTCGTGCGCACGTACGACCCGCGCTTCGGCGGCTTCGGCGGCGCGCCGAAATTCCCTTCGTCGATGAACCTCGACTTCCTTTTGCGGACGTACAAACGAACCGGCGACGCGCGCGCTCTGGAGATGGCGACGCACAGTTGTCGCATGATGGCCGAGGGCGGGATGTACGACCAGCTCGGCGGCGGCTTTCATCGCTACTCGACCGACGCGCGCTGGCTCGTCCCGCACTTCGAAAAGATGCTCTACGACAACGCACTCCTCACGCGGCTTTACGTACATGCTTATCAGGCGACGGGTGAGAGCTTCTTCCGCCGCGTCGTCGAAGAGACGCTCGGGTACGTCAAGCGCGAGATGCTGGACGAGTCGGGCGCGTTCTACTCGACGCAGGACGCGGACTCGGAGGGCGTCGAGGGCGAGTTCTTCGTGTGGGACAAGGGGGAGGTCGAGAGCCTGCTCGGCCCCTTGGACGCGCGGCTCTTCTGCGCTTACTACGACGTGACCGAGGGCGGCAACTTCGAGGAGCGGAACATCCTCCACGTCGAGCGCCCCGCCGCAGAGGTCGCCCGTGCGGAGAACGTCACGGTCGAAAAATTGACGGAGGCCGTCGAGCGCGGGCGCGGGATTCTCTTCACCGAAAGGGAGAGACGGATCAAACCCGGGCGCGACGAGAAGGTCATCACGGCCTGGAACGGTTTGATGCTCGAAGCCTTTGCCGAGGCCGCGGCCGTGCTTGAGCGTGAAGACTACCGCGAGGTCGCCGAGCGTAACGCGCAGTTCATCCTCGACACGCTCGTCAACGAAGGGCTGCTGCTGCACGTTTGCAAGGACGGGCGCGCGAAGCACGTCGGGTTCCTCGACGATTACGCGTTCGTCGTCTCGGGCCTCGTCACGCTTTACGAGACGACGGGGTGTTTGCGCTGGCTCGAAGCGGCGTTGACGTTGACCGACAAGATGGTCGAAGAGTTCTGGGACGAGGAGGGCGGCGGCTTCTTCTACAACGGCCGGAGCGGCGAGAAGTTGATTGTGCGGAACAAAGACTACTTCGACAACGCGACGCCTTCGGGCAACTCCGTCGCCGCCGAAGCGCTGCTCCGTCTCTCCGTCCTCACGGGCAAAGAAGATTACCGGCGCAAGGCCGTCAACGTCCTGCGGCTCGTGCGCGACGCCGTCGAGCGCTACCCTTCGGCCTTCGGCTACGCCCTCGGCGCGTTTGATTTTTACCTCTCGACGCCCAGAGAGATCGTCGTCGTCGGCGAGGCGGAACAGGCTCGCCCGCTCCTGCGCGAAGTCTGGGGACGTTACTTGCCGAACAAGGTCGTCGTTCTGTCGTCGAATGTTGACGACGATGCGGTACGACTCGTCCCGCTCCTGCAAGAAAGGACGGCGCAGGGCGGGCGCGCGACCGCGTACGTCTGCGAGAGTTACGCTTGCCTCCAACCCGTCAACACGCCCGAGGAGCTTGCCGCTCAACTCGAAGGCGGCGCCGGGCGCGCCGCCCAAGGATAGAGTAAAGATATGACGAGACCGATTCGCATACTGTTGCAGACAACCATCCCTGCCACGGAGGACGACTGGCACGTCGGCCGTTTCTCTCTGCTCAACGAACACCTGCGCGGGCTCCGAGACGCGGAGGGCCGTCCGCTCTGCGAAGTGACGGCGCGCGACCGCGCGACGAACGCGGACGGCGACGACGAGTTGTTGAGCCGGCTCGACGATACGGACTTCGACGAGCTGTGGCTCTTCGCCGTGGACACCGGAGACGGGCTGACCATGGCCGACTGCCAGGGCATCACGCGCTTCCGGCAGCGCGGCGGCGGCATCCTCTCCACGCGCGACCATCAGGATTTAGGCTCTTCGCTCTGCACGCTCGGCGGCATCGGCCGCGCGCACTTCTTCCACAGCAAGAATCAAGACCCCGACGAGTCGAGGTGCGCGCGCGACGATCAAGATACAAAGAACATCGACTGGCCCAACTACCATTCGGGCAGCAACGGCGACTACCAGCGCGTCACGCCGAGCGAGCCTTTGCACGAACTCTTGCGCAACCCGTCTTCACCTTCCGGCCGCGTCGAATACTTCCCCGCGCACCCGCACGAGGGCGGCGTCGGCTTGCCGGAAGACGAAAGTCACGCGCGCGTCATCGCCACGGGCGTGAGCGGCGTGACGAAACGCCCCTTCAACCTCGTCGTCGCCTTCGAGTCCGTGCAAGACCGGCACGGCAACACGCTCGGGCGTGCCGTCGCCGTGTCGAGCTTTCATCATTTCGTGGATTACAACTGGGACACCTCGATGGGCTGCCCGAGCTTCCTTGAGGAGCCGCCCGGCGACCAGATTCGGAGGGAGCCGGAGAAGGTGGAAGGCATGAAGACCTACGTGCGCAACCTCGCACTCTGGCTCACTCCGCAGGATTAGAGAAGAATTAACCACGGGGACACAGAGACACAGCTTCTTGAGTTATAACCTCAAAGCTGTGTCTCTGTGTCCCCGTGGTTAGTCTCTTTCAGCCGCACGACTCGCGGAGGGCGCGGAGTAGTTCTTCGCCGAACTTCTTTATCTTCGACTCGCCGAGGCCGTAGATGTCCGCGAGGGCTTCGAGCGTCTCGGGGCGGGCGCGCGCGAGGTGTTCGAGCGTGCGGTCGGCGCAGATCATGTATGCCGGCACGCGTTGCGTGTTCGCGAGCCCGAGCCGCCAACTCTTGAGAGCCCTCACCACAAGTTTCTCCTCGGGCGTGAGAATGATTTCAGGCCCGGCCGGCTTGCGCTTCTTACGCGGCTCCGCGCCCGGCTCCTTCGGCTCCGACGGCGCGACCTCCGACGCGCGCAGCGCCAACTCAAGCCTTCCCTCCTCGGCCAGCATCCGGCTCAACTCTCCGTAGAGGAGCAGCGACATCCGCGCGTCGAGCGCCGCGTACTCGATCTGCGCGCGTGTGAGCGGACGGCGGCGCCAGTTCGACTTCTGCAAGGTCTTGTCGATGGGTAGGCCGAACAGGTGCTCGCACAGGGAGGCGAGGCTGTGCGAGCCGAGCGTCAGAGCCATGCGCGACATGCGCAGCGTATCGATGAGCCCCCCGGCGCGCACGCCCGCGCCGCGCAGGACGGCCTCGTCGAAGCGCGCGTTGTGCGCGACCATCTTCGTCGCGGGCGATTCGAGCAAAGGCTTGAGCGGCTCGACGCCCGCGGCCAGCACGTCCGCGACGAGCACGTCGCCCGCAGGCGGCGACAACTGCACGAGCGCCAACTGCTGGCCGTTCGTCTTCACGTCCCAGAAAGTCTCCGTGTCCAACCCGAGCAGCCCCTCGCCGCACAGCGCCTCGGCCGCCTCGCGGAGCTGCGCCGGGTCGTCCACGTAACGCCACGTAATCCGGCCCGACTGCTCAATCCAGCTCAAAACCCCTCCTTCAGACCCAACCTCGCCACGGACATTCCCTTCCCAATGGCGTAGCGGAAGTGACTCACCTTCAACAAGATAAGCTGAGATAATCGGCCAAGTTTTATCTTGACTAAAGTATCTCTAAAGAGATACTTTAGTTGTGGCCAACATCGTTGGCCGCCATGCCGTGTCGCTCTCGCCGGACAGTTAACACTCCCGCATTCATCGCCTGAAAATGCCGCCGACAAAAAAATTCCCTGCCGCCACGCTCCTCTGTCTGGTCGCCGCGGCGGGACTGCTCGCATCGTTACTCGGCCTTCTGCTCACGGCCACGGCGGGCCTCGCCGCGCGGGAATTGTCCGTGCTCGCCGCGGGCTCGGTCGCGCTAATACTCTTACTGTATCTGCCCCTCCGCCACAAGGGAGTTGTCGATGAGAGTCGGCGGGAAGGTCATGCAGCTTTAAGCCTCGCCGAGTCCGCGGCCGAGCTGAACCTGCGCGCCGTCGAGTCTCTAGCCATCGCCATCGACGCCAAGGCGCAGACGACACACGGGCATGTGCGGCGGACGCAAGTCTACGCGCTGGGCCTCGGCCGACTCCTGAACGTGAGCGCGGAGGAGACGGAAGCGCTGAAGGCGGGCGCGCTGCTGCACGACGTGGGGAACCTCGCGGTGCCCGAGTACATCCTGAACAAGCCCGGGCGCCTGTCGCCCGCCGAGTTCGAGAAGATGAAGGTGCACGCGACCGTCGGCGGCGACATCGTGAGCCGCGTCGGCTTTCCATACCCGGTCGAAGACGTGGTCAGGCATCACCACGAGCGTTGGGACGGCACGGGCTACCCGGCGGGTTTGAAGGGCGAGTGCATCCCGCTCGTGGCTCGCATCATTGCGGCTGTTGACTTCTACGACTCGACGCGCTGCGACCGCCCCTATCGCGCGGGGATGACGCGCGAGCAGTCGCTCGCACTGCTGGAGGCCAAGGCCGGCAAATCATTCGACCCCGTCGTCGTCGAGATGTTCGTCAAGCACGTCGGCGAGTTCGACGCACTCATCTCGCCGACGGATTTGGGCGAGCAGGTGCGCGCGGAGTTGAAAGAGGCGGCGGAGGCCGCGCCCACGGTAGCGGAGGACAGCCACACCTCCGGCGAATGGTCTAAAGGGTTCCGCTCCATCGCGCGCGCGCAGCGCGAGGTCGTGGCCTTGCACGAGTTGACGCAGCTCATCGGCGCGACGCTCAACCTGCAAGACACGGTGGCGCTCGTCGCCGCGCGCCTGCGCGAGATAGTCCCCTTCGACGCCTGCGTCATCTACGCTTTGGACGACAAGACGGGGCGCGCCGAGCCGGTCTTCGCCGCGGGCGAGTGGTCGGAGTTCTTCTCCGCGCGCGCCGTCTCCGCGGGCGAAGGCATCACGGGCTGGGTCGTCGCCAACGCGCGCGGGATGTGTCACACGCCGCCGGAGCTTGAGCTTTCGGGCGCGCCCGCGGACGTGACCTCGCAGGTGCTCGACTGCATCTCCTCGCCGCTCGTGCGCGAGGACGGAGCCTTCGGCGCCGTCACGCTCTTCTCGAAGACGGCGGGCGCGTACACGGCCGAGCACCTGCGCCTGCTCGACTCGGTCTGCCTGCACACTTCGGGCGCGCTCAACAACGCCCTCGCGCACGAGCGCACGCGCGTGAGTGCGCTCACAGATCAGTTGACGGGGCTGCCGAACGCGCGCGCGCTCCACCTGATGCTCGAACACCGTCTGGCCGAGTGCCGCCGCTACGAGGGCGAGGTCGTCTCGGTGCTGAGCATCGACGTGGACGACTTCCACGTCTTCAACGAGCAGTTCGGCCACGGCGTCGGCGACCGCCTGCTGGCATCGGTCTCGGAGGTCGTCAAGAGTCAGCTGCGCCAGATGGACATGCTCGCGCGCTTCGCGGGCGACGAGTTCCTGGCCGTCATGCCCGGCGCCTCCGAGAAGGTCGCCGCGATGGTCGCCGAGCGCGTCCGCCACGCCGTCGAAGCTGAAGTCTTCAACGTCAAGACCGGCCGCAACGTCCAGGTGCGCGTCAGCACCGGTACCGGCTCCTACCCCGCCGACGGCGAGACCGCCGACGAACTCCTCCAGGCGGCCACCCGCGACATGCGCCGCGACAAACAGACCCGCAAGCACGGCCACGCCTCCCCCGCCCCGGTCGTCTCCATCGATGCATACCGTTAGGAAGTAGTCAGTAGAAAAACAGAGGCGGCGCGTCTCAGCCTTCGGGCTAAGCGCGCCGCTTCGTCTTCCTACTGGCTACTGACTACTGTCTACTGTCTACTGCTTTTCACCCTTTTTGCCGCGGGCGTGAAAGTCGCGTATAATCCGTTCCCGTCACAACTGAACACCGACAGTCGCGGAAGTAGGCGGCGCAGAGACACCTTCGGGTGCGTCTGTGTCGGCGGCAGCGCACACACGCGCGCGCGGAAATTTCACATTATGAGTGAGCTTAAAGTGACACCGATGAGACCCAGGACACAGTCCGAAGGCGCCTCGGCCGGCGCGGGCGTGGCCGAGGAGCGCGACGAGCGCGACCGCATCGACCCCGCCGAACTCAAGGAGGAGCACGAGCAGAGACATCAGAAGCAGCTCAAGCACATCGAAAACGTCGAGGATGAGACGCTGCTGCGCATGCTCTACCAGATGGTTCTGATCCGCCGCTTCGAGGAGAAGTCGGCCGAGTCCTACACGCTCGGCAAGATCGGCGGCTTCTGCCACCTCTACATCGGCCAGGAGGCCGTCGCGGTCGGCACGCTCTCGGCCTTGAGGCCCGACGACTACGTCTTCACCAGCTACCGCGACCACGGCCACGCGCTCGTGATGGGCACTTCGCCCGACGAGGTGATGGCCGAGTTGTACGGGAAGATCGGCGGCTGCTCGAAGGGCAAGGGTGGCTCGATGCACCTCTTCGACGCCGACAAGCATTTCCTCGGCGGCCACGGCATCGTCGGCGGCCAGATACCCTTAGCCACCGGCGTCGCCTACGCCACGAAGTACCGCGGCACGGATCAGGCCACGCTCGTCTTCTTCGGCGAGGCCGCGGTCAACCAGGGCGCCTTCCACGAGTCGCTCAACATGGCCCAGTTGTGGAAGCTCCCCTGCGTCTACATCTGCGAGAACAATCAGTACGGCATGGGCACTTCGCTCGCACGCGCGATGTCGATCAGCGACGTTTCGAAGAAGGCGGTCGGCTACGGGATGGAGTCAGAGTTCGTGGACGGCATGGACGTGCTCGCCGTGCGCGCGGCGACCGAGCGCGCCCTCGAACGTGCGCGCAAAGAGTACCTGCCGTCGCTGCTTGAGATTCGCACGTACCGCTTCATGGGCCACTCGATGTCCGACCCGGGCCACTACCGCACGCGCGCCGAGATCGAGCGCTACCAGGAGCGCGACCCCATCAAGGTCTTCGGCGACACCCTGCGCGAGAAGGGCGTCCTCGACGACAACGGCCTCAAGGAGATCGAAGCCCGCGTCCGCGAGGAGGTCGAGCGCGCCGTCAAGTTCGCCGACGAGAGCCCCGAGCCCCCGCCCGAGGAGCTGTTCACAGACATCTACGCGACACCCATTAAGAAGTGAACGATGAGCGGTAAGCGGTGAGCAGTTTAAGAATCCTTTCTACTGCTCACCGCTTACTGCTCATCGTTCACTGAAACCGGAGGTTTCACAGTGGCAGTTATAACGATGCGCGAGGCGCTCAATCAGGCGATGCGCGAGGAGATGCGCCGCGACGAGGGCGTCTTCCTGATGGGCGAGGAGGTCGCGGCCTATCAGGGCGCTTACAAAGTCTCGAAGGGGCTGCTCGAAGAGTTCGGCGACAAGCGCGTCGTCGATTCACCCATCACGGAGCTGGGCTTCGCGGGATTGGGAGTGGGCGCGGCGATGGTGGGACTCAGACCCATCATCGAGTTCATGACCTTCAACTTCTCCATCCTCGCCACCGACCAGATCATCAACTCGGCGGCGAAGATGCGCTACATGTCGGGCGGCCAATTCAAGATTCCCATCGTCTTCCGCGGCCCGAACGGCTCGGCCTTTCAGGTCTCTTCGCAGCACTCGCAGGCTTTGGAGAGCTGGTTCGCGCACTTCCCCGGCCTCAAGGTCGTGATGCCCTCGACGCCCGCCGACGCCAAAGGTCTTTTGAAGAGCGCCATCCGCGACGACGACCCCGTCATCTTCCTCGAACAGGAGCGCATGTACGGCAACAAGGGCGAAGTGCCCGACGACGAAGACTTCCTCGTCCCGCTCGGCGTCGCCGACGTGAAGCGCGAGGGCAAGGACTGCACGATTGTCGCGCGCTCGATGACCGTGCCTTTAGCATTGAAGGCCGCCGAGGAGTTGGAGAAGCAGGGCGTGTCGGTCGAGGTCATCGACCCACGCACCATTCGCCCGCTCGACATCGAGACTATCGTCAACTCCGTGAAGAAGACCAACCGCGTCGTCGTCGCCGAGGAGTCGCACGCGTTCGCGGGTGTCGGCGCCGAGATCAGCGCCCAGATCATGGAGCAAGCCTTCGACTACCTCGACGCGCCGGTCAAGCGTCTCTCCGGCGCCGACGCCCCCATGCCCTACGCCAAGAACCTCGAACGGCTCGCGCTCCCCGACGTGGAGCGCATCGTCAAGGCCGTCCGCGAGGCCTCGTACTTGGATTAGTGAATGGTAAATGGTGAATAGTAAATAGATTCTGTCTTCTACTATTCATTATTTACTATTCACCATTTACCGGGAGAACTAATGGCTACGCAGGTCGTGATGCCGAAGCTGTCGCCGACGATGGAGGAGGGGCAGCTCTCGCGCTGGCTGAAGAACGAGGGCGACAAGGTGGGCGTCGGCGAGCCGCTCGCCGAGATCGACACCGACAAGGCGACGATGGAGGCGCAGGCGCTCGCCACGGGCGTGCTGCGTAAGATTCTCGTCCCCGCGGGCGAGACCGTGCCGCTCGGCGCCATCATCGCCATCATCGGCGAGCCGGACGAGGACATCTCCGGCCTCCTCTCCGAAACCTCTAAGGGCGCGGCGACGGCCGAGAAGAAGGAGCCCGTTCAGGAAAAAGCCGAGGCTCCTTCGGCACCGCAGGAGGCTGCACCGGAGCCCGCCAAAGCTCAACCCGAACCGCAGGCTCAACCTGTAGAAGCGCAAGCGGGCGGCAACGGACAGCGCGGCGACGGCCGCGTCATCGTCTCGCCCATCGCCGCGCGCATGGCGGCCGACGCGGGCATCAACCTCAACACCTTGACGGGCAGCGGCCCCGGCGGCCGCATCGTCAAGCGCGACATCGAGGCCGCCATGAAGGGCGGCGCCGCGGCACAGCCGCAGGCTCAGCCCGAAGAAGCCCAACCGGAACAGCCCGCGGTTAAGCAGGCGCCCGCGCAGCAGCCCGCGGTTCAACCCGCAGGCGCCGCCGCGCCCTACCGCGAAGAGAACGTGACGACGATGCGCGCCACCATCGCGCGCCGCCTCGTCACCTCGCTCGGCCCCATCCCGCACATCTTCCTCACGACCGAGATCGAGATGGACAGGACGGCCGAGATGCGCAAGCAGTTGAACGAGCTCGACCCCGAGAATAAGGTCAGCATCAACGACTTCGTCATCAAGGTCGCCGCCGCCGCGCTCATGCAGCACCCGGCCGTCAACTCCTCTTTCCAGGACAAGACCATCCGCTACTACGAGCGCGCCGACATCGGCGTCGCCGTCGCGCTTGAGAACGGGCTCATCACGCCGGTCGTGCGCTCCGCCAACACCAAGTCGGTCGGACAGATCAGCCGGGAAGTCAAAGAACTCGCCGAGCGCGCGCGCAACCGCAAGCTCGCGCCCGAGGAGTACACCGGCGCGACCTTCTCCGTCAGCAACCTCGGCATGTTCGGCATCAGCGAGTTCACGGCGCTCATCAATCCGCCCGAGGCGTGCATCCTCGCCGTCGGCGCGATGACGCCTACGCCCGTCGTGCGCGACGGCCAGGGGACGGTCAAGCAGCTCATGAAGGTCACGCTCTCCTGCGACCACCGCATCGTGGACGGCGCGACCGGCGCGAAGTTCCTCCAGACGCTCAAGAAGATTCTTGAGAACCCGCTCTACCTGATCGCATAGAACCGACAAGGGGACACGATGAGCACGAATCAACCGGAAGAGGCGCCCTCGAACGTGACGACCCACGCGGAGAGCCAGGAGTACGGCGCGCAGCACGGGCAGACGCCCGAGGGTCAGAACACAGGCTCCTCCGACCCAGACGCGCAGGCCGACCCGACCAACACCGGCGCGGGCGAGCCCGGCGAAGGCACCGGCGCGAAGGGCGGCGAGTATAGCTGATTGTTGATTGGGGGTCGCGGATTGCGGATTTAAAGAGGGATTGAAGACCGCATCACCTTCATGAGTCTTCCAGTCCGCAATCCGAAATCCGCATTCCGCAATTCATCGGCGCCGCACATAGCCCTTCTGGCGGTTCAAGTTATTTTCGGGACGTGGCCCGTCATGGGCAAGATCGCGCTGCGGGCCGTGCCGAGCGCGGGGCTCGTCGCCATCCGGGTCGGGGGCGCGGCCGTCGCCTTCCTGCTCCTGCTGGGACTGCGCGGCAAGCTCGTCATGCCCGAGCGCCGCGACCTCGCGCGGCTCGCGCTCTACAGCCTCCTCGGCGTCGTCCTCAACCAGTTCTTCTACGTCAAAGGTCTCTCGCTCTCGACCGCAGTCAACGCCGCCATCATCAACGCGACCATCCCGGTCTTCACGCTCATCGTCGGGGCGCTCTTAGGTAAAGAGCGACTGACGGCGCGCGTCGTGACGGGAACGCTCGTCGCCGCCGCGGGAGTCGTCTACCTGATAGACCCTTTGCGCGCGAGCCTCGGCGGAGACACGATGAAGGGCAACCTGCTCCTCGTCGCCAACACCTTCTGCTACGGCGCGTACCTCGCCATCTCTCAGGACGTGTTCCGCCGCTACGGCGCGCTCACCGCCATGACCTGGCTCTTCGCGTTGGGGAGCCTCGCCGCCGTCCCCTTCGGCGGCTACCACCTCGCGCAGACAGACTTCGCCTCCGTCGGCCCCGTCATCTGGCTCGTGCTCGTCTACACGGTGCTCGTGCAGACGGTCGGCGCCTACTACCTCAACGCGTGGGCGTTGGAGCGCGTCTCGCCGAGCACGGTCGCCGTCTACATCTATCTTCAGCCGCTCTTCGCCTTCGTCGTCGCCCCGCTTCTGCTCGGCGCGGGCGAGCGGCCCGGTCTGCGCCACGCGGTCGCCACGCTGCTCATCTTCGCGGGCGTCGGCGTGGTCACGCTCGGGCGCAAGAACAGGTTCGAGGAGGAGGTCTCTGAGCACCCTGACGCGCTCGCACACTGATTTGCTACAATCCGGCGCGGAATCAAAGTATGCAGGACGTGAGTTCACAGGCCGCGGGCGCTGTCGCTTCGGAGGCGAAGCTCAAAGCTTCGGCCGCGCGTCTCTCCGTCGCGGCCGCCGCCCTCCTCATCGCGCTGAAGACCGTGACGGGCGTGCTCACCGGGTCGATCAGCGTCTGGGCCTCTCTGCTCGACTCGACGATGGACATCATCGCGTCGGCGATCAACTACTACGCCGTGCGCGCCGCGGCCGTCCCGCCCGACGAAGACCACCGCTACGGCCACGGCAAGGCCGAGTCCCTGGCCGGACTCTTCCAGTCTTTTGTCATCTGCGTCTCGGGACTGCTGCTGCTCCTCGAAGCAGTCCGCCGCGTCATCACGCCGCACCCGACCGCCTCCGAGTGGCTCGGCGTCGGCACGATGGCCGTGGCCTGCGGCGTGAGCTTCGCGCTCGTCGCGCGCCTGCGGAGCATCGCGCGCAAGACCGACTCGCCCGCGCTCACGGCCGACGCCGTCCACTACGCGACCGACGTGTACACGAACGGCGCGGCGCTCTTCGCGCTGCTCCTCGTGGCGCTCACGGGCTGGACACTCGCCGACCCGCTCATCTCGATCCTCATCTCCGGCTTCATCCTCAAGTCGGCGTTCGACGTGGCGCGCGACGCAGTCCACGTGCTGATGGACAGGCGCCTCCCGCGCGCGATAGACGCGAAGGTCGCCGCCGTCGTCGAACGCTTCCGCGCCGAAGGCGTGCTCGGCTTCCACGACCTGCGCACGCGCCGCTCCGGCTCGCACAAGTTCATCGACCTCCACCTCGAAGTCGAGGCCGACCAGACCCTCCAACAGGCGCACGACCTCACCGAACGCGTCCTCAACGCCATCAAGGCCGAAATCCCCCGCTCCCACGTCCAGATACACACAGACCCGGCCGAACAAACGAGGAACGAGGAACGAGGAACGAGGAACTGAAGGCAGAGAGCTTTCAGTTCCTCGTTCCTCGTTCCTCGTTTCGTTATGCCGTCTTCTTCGCGACCGTCCCCTTCTCTTTTTCGCCCTCGGCCATGCGGCGCAGCTCGAAGAGTTTCATGAGGGCTTCGACGGGCGAGAGTGAGTTGAGGTCGGCGGCGAGGAGTTGTTCGACGACGCGCGCGCCGCGCCCCCAGGCCGTGGCGTCGAAGTGTTCGAGCGCTTCGTCAACAGCACTTTCATCATCCGCGCTGCCGGACTCGTACTCGCGCAGGAGTTCTTCGGCGCGACGGACGACGGGCGCGGGCAGTCCGGCGAGCTTGGCGGCATAGACGCCGTAACTTCCTTCCGCGACGCCGGGAACGACGCGATAGAGGAAGACGAGTTCTCCTTCGCGCTCGGCGATCTCGACGTGCAGATTGTGCAGGCGCGGCAGCGTCTCCGAGAGCGCAGTCAGTTCGTGGTAGTGAGTCGCGAAGAGCGTCTTCGAACGTAAGCGCGGGTGGTTGTGGACGTATTCGAGGACGGCGCGCGCGACGGCCAGCCCGTCGTAGGTCGAAGTCCCGCGCCCGAGTTCGTCCAACAGCACGAGCGAGCGCGGCGTGGCGTGGTGGAGGATGTGCGCCGTCTCCGTCATCTCGGTCATGAAGGTGGACTCGCCGCTGCCGATGCGGTCGTAGAGGCCGATGCGCGTGTAGACGCGGTCGGTCAGCCCCACAGTGGCAGCCGCGGCGGGCACGAAGCTCCCCGCCTGAGCCATGATGACGATGAGCGCCGCCTGGCGCAGGAACGTGGACTTGCCGGACATGTTCGGCCCGGTAATGAGAGCGATTTCAGACGCCCCTTTGCCCCCGAGTTCGAGGTCGTTGGCGACGAACTTGCCCCCTTCAATCAATCTTTCGAGGACGGGATGACGCCCGCCGTGAATTCTGAGGGTTGGTTCGTCAACGACCGTGGGGCGCGTGTAGTTCCAGCGCGCCGCGCTCTGCGCGAGCGAGGCGACGGCGTCGAGGTGTGCGAGCGTCGAGGCCGCCGCGAGCATCTCGTCGCGCGCATGACCTATCTCGGCGCAGACCTGCCGGAAGATGCCCGCCTCTAGCTCCGTGATGCGCTCCTGCGCGTTGAGGACGAGCGACTCGTGCTCCTTGAGTTCCAGCGTGACGAAGCGCTCGGAGGCGGCGAGCGTCTGCTTGCGCGTGTAGCCCGCGGGGACGAGGTGCAGGTTCGGCTTCGTGACCTCGATGAAGTAGCCGAAGACCTTGTTGTACCCGACGCGCAGGCTCTTGATGCCCGTCCGCGCACGCTCGCGCTGCTCCATCTCCGCGAGGAAGGTCTTGCCGTTCCTGAGCAGAGAGCGCAGGGAGTCGAGTTCTTCCGAATAGCCCTCGCGGATGACTCCGGCGTTGTCGCCGCGTCTTGGCAAGTCGTCGTTAACGGCCGAACGTATGCGCCCGAGTATCCCTTCGCACGTCGGGAGCGAGTTAAGCGCTCCGCCGAATCGTGCGGCCTCGTGTTGGAGGAGAGCGCGCACGCGCGGCACGGCTTCGAGGCTCTGCCTCAATGCTAAAACTTCCGACGGCGTGGCCAGCCCTGCCCGCGCGCGCCCCGAAAGACGTTCAAGGTCGTGGACGTTTTCGAGCGCGGCGAAAAGCTCGGCCCGGTCTTTGTCTCGCGCGGCGAACCACGCGACGTGCTCCTGCCGGCGCGCTATCTCCGCGAGGTCGAGGAGTGGCTGACGCAACCAGCGGCGCAGCATCCGCCCGCCCATCGCGGTGCGCGTCTCGTCGAGCGTTGATAGGAGCGAAGGCGCGCCGCCGAAGCTCTCGAATATCTCAAGGCTGCGGACGGCCTGCGCGTCGAGCACCATGTAGGACTCGGGGTTGTAGCTCGTCAGCCGCGTCAACTGCTCGGCCACGCCCGCCTGCGTCTCCGATAGATAGCTGATGACGGCGGCGGCGGCCGTGGCGGCGAGCGGCCAGCGCGAGAGGCCGAAGGGCGCGAGCGTCCGCGCGCCGAAATGCCTTTGCAGCACGCGGCGCGCACTTCCCGGCTCAAACTTTTCGTCAGGGCGGCGCGTGATGAATCCCGGGAGTCCTGATATCTGTGCCGCAACGCCTTTGGCGACTAAGACCTCGGAGGGAGCGATTCGTTGAAGCTCGGCGAGCGCGGCCTCCGCGTCGAGTTCCGTCGCCTGAAAGTCGCCCGTAGTTACGTCCGCGTAGGCCACGCCAGCCCTGCGCCCGTCGGTGGCGAAGGCGGCGAGGTAGTTGTTGACCTTGCTCTGAAGCAGCCCTGTTTCCAGCACCGTGCCGGGTGTCACGACGCGCACCACGTCGCGCTCGATGAGGCCGCGGCCCGAAGCCTCGCCGCGGACGGGCGTCGCGGTCAACTGCTCGCAGATGGCGACGCGGTGGCCGCGCGCGATGAGCGTGGCGAGGTGACGTTCGAGGCTGTGATGAGGCACGCCCGCGAGCGGGACGCGCACCCCGCGCCCCATCGGCTTCGACGTGAGCACGATGTCCAACTCGCGCGCGAGCAGGCGCGCGTCGTCGTCGAAGGCTTCGTAGAAGTCGCCGATGCGGAAGAGGAGGATGGCGTCGGCGTGGCGGCGCTTGATGTCGAGGTACTGTTTGCGGAGCGGCGTGGACGGTGTCATCGCTCGAAGAGTGCGGCGAGGATGTCTCCGACCGAGGTGAGCGAGCGGTGGAGGCGCTTCAACTGCTCGAAGCTGAGGATGGTCGTGACCCGGCCGATCTCGTGGAAGGGGCCTGTGCGCGCGAAACTCAACTGGCGCTCGGCGCGGTTCGTGTCGCGCTCGCTGTCCACGACGAGGAAGGGGCGCGTGCGCTGCGCGTCGTAGGCGCGCTTGAGTTTGGCGAGCGCGGCGTCCACGTTCCCTTTGCGCTGCACCTCGAAGACGTGGCTGAGTCGCGGGCTGTCCTCCGCCTCGCGCCAGACCACGTCGTAGTAGTCGAACTCTGCTTCCGCGTGATACCCGAGCACTCGCGCGACCTCGACCAGCATCATCTGGACTTCGACGTGCGAAAGCCCTTCGGCGGCAGCCGCCTCGACGGCCGGGGGCGCATCGAAGATGAACTGTATCTCCTCTTCCGCGACGCGCCTCCTCCCTCTCTCCGTCAGGCGCCAGCGCCCGCGGTCGCGCTCTATCTCGCGCCGCTCGTCCAGCCCGCGCGCAGCCGCCTGCACGAGACGACGCCACTGCCTTCGGTGGCCGTTCGAAACGGCCAACACCTCCTCCGACGTTAGTTGCGGGAAGTAAGCCACGAGCCTGTCATAAAGAAACCGCACGTGCTCCGCGCCGCCCGTGGCGGCCAACTCCTGTAAAAGCGGCAGTTCGATGCGTTCCACGCTCGGGTAAGGCATTGAGAAAAGCTCGGGAGTGTTCGGACGACAGGAAGGGCAGTTCCCGTCACAAAGGCGAATCCTGACGCGGCAAAGTTACAGGAGAAGCGTGCGAACAATCAAGTAGGCAGAAGACAGACGATGGTTTGCCGGAGATGTTGGAAGGATTATAGAGACGTTCAGACAATCGCGACCGACATAGCGATTAGAACCACCCTGGGCTCTCCCGAGTTCCTGGTGAAGCAGGCCCGCGCGCATAGCGACGTTCGGCCTGCCGCGTCGAACTTTGTGATTGACAGTCAATCCGAAGCGTGTATGATGTGCAGCGCCCCGACTTAGAAAGCAATCTCCTGAAAAGCGCCACCGCTCCCCACCGCCGTACAAACAGGCCATTGTAAATCCCGGCTATGTGTCAGGTCGCGCGTACTTCAGCGAGTGCTTCGAGTCCTTGCCGCGGCCTTTCCGGCGCGAGTCAAACTCGACCTGTTCTTACTCTATTCTTTCGTGGAGGCTCTGATGCATAGCGAGGTACTTTTAGATTGGACTCGTCTGTTCGGCGAGTTGTACGGGACGGAAGATCAGGCGCTGCTCTTCTATTCGCTCGTCAAGATGCAGCGGCCCGAAAACATCCTTGAGCTGGGGACGGGGTTCGGCGTCACCGCCTTCTGGATGGCGCAGGCGCTCAAGGAGAACCGGGCGGGGCGCGTCTGGAGCGTGGACAACGGCGAGCACTGGGAGCAGATGGTGCAGCAGTTCGGCGCCGCAACGCCCTCGCCGCTTTTGGAGATGGTGGAGCGCGTCCGCTCGCATCCGAAGTTCGGGCCTTTGTTCTTCCCGGAGGCGACCGACCGGCGCGCGCAGCCCGGCAGTCTCGGGAGGATCGCGGGCTACTGGAACTGGCTCGAAGGCGCCTCGTCGATGATGGAGTTGACGCAACACCTCACGCTCCTGCGCGGTTCATTCCTCACGGGCAAGGAGATCGGCGTCTCGCCCGAAATCTACCCCTACATGCGCGGGGTGCTTGAGAAGCCCATCGACATCCTCTTCGCGGACGTGGAGCACAGTATCCAGAGCGTGCTCGGCGTCCTCTCGCAGTTCCTGCCCTACATGGCCGAGTCGTCCTCCATCTTCATGGACTCTGCGGCGACGTGGCTGCCCTCCTACCTGACGTTGGAGCAGACCGTCCAACAGTTGAACCACGGCAAGGTGCCCCCGATCTTCTTGACCGGCACGAATCGCAAGCAGAAGGCGCGCGTGATAGAACTCATCGCCACCCGACGCTTCACGCTGATCCCCCTTATCGAACAGAAGCACCGCTGGCAGAACGGCCTCATCTGGATCAAGATCGAGCCGATCAACATCATGCCCTACCCGCTCACGGCGATGCGCGGCGTCGTTTCGCAAAACCCGACCCCCGCCAAAGCCCTCAAAGCCTTCTTCCAAGACGGCCAACTCTTCTAGCGTCCACGACCCGCGCCGGCCGGTGCCATTGCTTAGCTTCGCAC
>CAXTSK010000004.1:0-3147 GCA_964246655.1 uncultured Pyrinomonadaceae bacterium | reverse complement strand
ACCCCTTCTACCAACTCGCCCACAGCTAATCCCGCCCCCCCCCCGGGCCGGCGCGGCCCATTCCTTCCCTTCGCACCGGCCGGCGCGTGCCCCAACGTCATACAACCTCTACCCCTGCACAGGTTGTCTGCGAAGGGCTGACGACGCAGCCATCCCAATCTTTTTTGTAGGTGGGCAATCTTCAATCTGCCGGAGAGTTTAAGGCCGGATTTCGTCCCGAGTGTAGTTGACAAAGTTCGATGGCGTGCTTTACATTTCTTGACGTTCATAGCAGGCCATTCTGGGCGACGACGCCAGAACCCAAACCAGACGAACGGGCCAACTCATCACTTACCGGTTAGATGTCACCTCGGCGGCCTACCCCAGCGGGCCACGGCGGGCCAGTAAGGTGCAGTTAGCGCGCACATTACTAGAAATCCGGGTGCTAGGCTTTGGTAATCTCTCGGTCTAACTCCCTTTTACAAACAGAGTCAGGGATAGTCGGGATGAATGTTATCCCGACTGTGCCGGACACTGTTTCCAGGTGCTCGGCAGGTCGAAAGCTGACGCGCACGAGACGAGCGGTCTGCTCACGCAAGCCATCCATGACGCCCCGCAGCTCCCCTATGCCCCACCCCTCATGTGGCAATGTTTTATGGAGGTACTCACGCGCATGTATAGCTCTGGAACAGATGAAGTTCCCCACTGGTACGTCATTCAAACTAACCCACGACAGGAGGAACGCTCCCACGACAACTTAAGGGCTTGGAAGGTAGAGACGCTGGCGCCGAAGATCAGGGAGCGCAGCTACCACCCGATTACGGGCAGGCCGAAATATGTCACACGCCCTTTTTTCTCTCGCTACATCTTCGCCCGTTTCAAGCTGAGCGAACTCCTCCATAAGATTCGCTTCACGAGGGGCGTTCACAGCGTCGTCAGCTTCGGCGACGTGCCCATCCCCGTAGAGGACGAGGTCATCGACCTCCTGCGTTCGAGGATCAACGCGGAGGGCTTCGTCGAGACCAGGCAGGAGTTCAAGCCGGGCGACGAGGTCGTCATCAACTCCGGCCCGCTTAAGAACTTCGTCGGCATCTTCCAGCAGGAGATGAAGGATCCCGACCGCGTGATGCTGCTCCTCAAGACGGTTAACTATCAGGCCCACGTCAAGATCGAGCGGGAGTTAATCGCCAAGGTTAAGAACTGAAGTCTGTCCGCGTTTGAGAGTCGAAGTCGGGATGTTGCCCGCCCCTTCAAACGCATCCGCCCTGCGGTCGGCCGTGGTGTCGGGACGCGCCGAGAGTGTGAGCTTCGGCGCGCCCCGACACTGTCACGGCCCTCGCCGTCCGGCGTCTGCCGGGGCCGCATGGGAAGGCGGGCGGAGACCGGCGTCGAAAAGTTTTTCTTGACAAGTGCGCTCGCTTCAGGCGTAATCTTCGCCAATGTGAGTGTGGCACCGCCCCAGCCTGGCCCTGGCCGGGGTTCTCAGGGTCGTAACGCAGACCCTTCACACCAAAGCTACACTTCAACAAAACGCGCCAGCATTATGCGGTAGCTCTGCCCGGACTCCGCCGACGTTCATTGTATGCTTTTGCGCAAACGCTTCGGCGTTACGTCCGGCCGCCCGGCCGTGCCGCGCCCGAAGCTGCGTGAATTTGATTCGCCGGCTTAATTACAAGGTGACTTGGCGTTCCATAGGGGATTTTTTCCGCCGGCATAAGCCCGGCCATTCGTCGTCCCGCGGAAAAGAGGAGGCGGCGGCCCGAGCTCCGAGGCCGTCGCGGCGTTCCATCTTTTTATTCGCCGACAGCCAGCTTCTATTTTGGAAGGAGGACGGGTTGCAGCTCACCGAGCGCATCCGCGACCTCGTCGGCAAAGAGAGACCGCGCGCCGCCTACCTGCAAGCGTCCGGCCGCGACGACTGCGGCCTCTTCACGGCCTGCAAGGAGGCGATGGGACTCGGCGGCGTCGAAGACTGCCGCATGATCTCCCCGTCGCTGCCGCGTGACGAACTCGCCTACCTCGAAACGGCGGACATCATCTTTCTGGCCGGCGAGGACGTGCAAGCGGGCTGGGCGGACTTCGAAGCGAGCGGGCTGGCCGGGCTCATCTCGCGCAGGTACAACGAGGGCGCGCTGCTCGTGGGGATCTCCGCCGGGAGCACGCAGCTCGGCCAGTACGGCTGGCGCGAAGACGGCGACGGGTATTCCATCTTCGAGACGATAAGGCTCGTGCCCTTCGTCGTCGGCGTGCGCGGCGAGGCGTGCGCGTGGGAGTCCCTGAAGAAGGCCGTGGTGGCTTCCGGCGGCCGTACGCACGGCATCGGCATCCCCTCGGGCGGCGGGATCATGTATCACGCGGATCGCTCCATCGAGGCGCTGCGCCTCGCCGCCTTCGAGCTGTCGCTGGTCAACAACCAGATTGTCTGTAATCCCCTGCCGCCCGGCATCCTCTGGGAGGCCGCCGACTCCGATTGACGGCCGCGCCGGTTCGGGCTCGCCTCAAGGTTATAACGTATCGGTTCCGCCTACTCTTTAACTCACGAAGGCGCCGCGCGTCTGCGCCTTCGATCCCTTCCGACATGCCGCTCGACCTCACGCGCTTTCTGAGTCCTCTGTAGAAGGCGCGCCAGGGCCGACTCTTACATTCAACATATGAGCGAAAAAATCCAGTCGTTTGAGAGCGTGACACGCCCCGAGCCGCCGGTATTTATCGACGACCCCGGCACGGAGGCGAAGGAGTCGCCGCTGCCGCAACACCTCTTCGCTTTGCCGGGAGGGGATTGGCGCATCTGGCGCTGCGTGGGAGTGCGCTTCCCCGCGTCGCTCACTTCGGAACTCGCCGACGAAAAGGGCGCGGCGGCGGCCGACGCCGTCATCGCGGCGGAGCGGGAGGCCGAGCGCGAGCTGAACGTCACGCTCGACGTGCTGCGCCTGCATCTCGAAGGCAGCGACCGCGAGACTCTCGACGTAGTGTTGACGGCCATACAGCGTCTGAAGAAAGGTCGCGGCGTGAAGAGCGAGGAGGGGCTGCCTGCCGCCGCCCTCCCCTCGCTCGCCTCGCTCTCCCGCGCGCGCTCCGCTTTAGAGGGCGCGCGCTCCGCGTACCTCGATGCTTACGCAGCGGCGGGTGCGGCGAACACGGAAGCGTTGCGCCGACTGGCCGCCGACC
>CAXTSK010000003.1:0-38816 GCA_964246655.1 uncultured Pyrinomonadaceae bacterium | reverse complement strand
CCCCGCGCGCCCTTGGGTCGCGGGCAACGCGAGCTTCCGCGATGCCGTGGTCGATGCTCTGCTCGAACCCTTGGCGCAGGGCGGGCCGGCGGGCGAACGTCTCGCGCCGCCTTCGCCCGCCGGCCTCGTGCCCGACTTCACGCTGCTGCGCGCGGGCGCGTTCGAGCTGGAAGAGCTTTGGCTCGTGGACGACTTCGGCCAGTGGGCCGACCTGCTGCAAGGGACTTCCGCAGGCGGCTCCGCAATGCAGGTCTTCAACCCGCGCGCGCGCTGGCACGACGACCGCTTCAACGTGGCGGTGCCGCCGCGCGTCGTACAGCCCGCGCGCCTCAACTTCCGCTTCACGGAGACGACGGACGAAAGGCCGGAGGACGAAGGGCCTGACGTGTGCGAATCGAACGCCGCGCTCGGCCCCGTCTGCGGCTGGATTTTTTACAACGCGCTCGACCGCGCGCTCGTACTCTGCGACCGGCACGGGCGCATCGCGGGCGAGCTGGTCTTCGTCGAAGAGCGCGGACGCTTCCTCGTCAGGTGGGAGGGCGCGCCGGGCTTCGCCGACATCGACTCGATTCGTAATCCTGAGCTCCGAGACTTCGCGAAGTCTCTGGTCGAAACGACCCCGACGGCGAAGCCGAGGCTTCAAGAGCTGCTTGAGCTGATCGACCGCGCGCTCGAACGCATCCGCCCCGCGGCCGAGCGGCGCGACGCGGCACTCTTCGGGCGTCCGCTCGCCTTGGTGAGCGCGCACGTCGGGCTCGAACTCTTCGGCAAAGCCTGGACCGACCCGCGCGCGAAAGACTCGACGAAGAGGCCCACGGCGCAAACGCCCGAAGGCACGGGCGACCCCTTGCTCGACGCGTTGAGCGTGCACGTCCTCCTCGGCTGCGAGCACAACACGGAGGACGGGCTGGTCGGCTACTTCAAGGCGCGCGACTTCAAGACGCGCGACTACGAACGCATCGTGCCCGCGCAGTTGCCGAACGGGCTGAACACTTCCGACTACCTCGCGCACCCGGAGCAGGACGCCGTGCGCGTCGGCTTCGGTACGGCGGAGCCGCTCCTCCTGCTGATGGACGCGTGGGGCTCCGTGCAGGCCGCGACCGGTCTCGTCCCTGCGAAGAGCATCACGCTTCAGCACGCCGAGCTGGACAAGACGCTCGCACGGATGGAGGCTTCGTTCCGCGTCGGCCCCGTCCTGCTGCAACAGGGACGCGTCGCGCTGCCCACGCCCGTCGGCGACAGGGGTCGCTGGCACTTCCGCGGGCCTTCGACCGAAGACGCGCCGACGCCCGTCGCGCCCTCCGACCCGCGTTACTTCGACGACCAGCCTTTGGTCGCGGCCGAAGGGCGGCTGCTGCTCCTGACTTCGGAAGGATAGTTTGACGAGGAGAGAGAGATGGCGGATATCAAAGTGGAAGACAAGAGGCCGTTTGAGTTCAAAGCCGGCATCGTCACCTCCGGCCAGACGGAGACGCTTGAGGTCGATGTCAGGAACGTCAGCGGCGCCGTGTGGGACGGCTTCCTGCTCATCGAGCTTAAACTCCGCTCGGAGCTGATGGCCCCGCCCGTGCAGCAGGCCGCGCGCGACGCGCGCACCAGCATCGACCCCGCGAACATGGCGACCCTCGCGGGCGTCGTCACCGCCGCCGAAGGGTGGTCGGTCTGGGCCATCAACGACCCGAACGACCCTATCGTCGTCATCCGCGTCTTCAACGACACGGATCAACTGACGGCCCAGCCCACCGAAACCATCACCCCGCTCGGCGCCGGTGCCGTCCTCAAGCTGCGCATCCCGCTCAAGCCGGAGGCCGCCGGCACGCAGTTCGAAATGGAGTACGGCTACCAGACCGGCGCGGACAGCGACACGCGCGTGGACGGCTCGCTCCTCCTGACCCCGTCCCGAGTCGCCGAGCTGAAGCCGCGTGTCACCCTGACGTGCAAGCACACCAGCCCGACCATGATTAAGCCCGGCGCCGAGGTGGAGATCAACTGGAGCGTCGAGAACGGCGTCGCCGCCACACTGCGCGGGCCGCTGCCGGGCGGCAACTCCGAGCTGACGCTCAGCCGCGACAAGACCGCGAACTACCGGATCGATAAGGGCGGGCTGAAGATCTACGCCGTCGGCCCGATGACCTACGTCCTCGACGCCGAGGTGAAAGGCCCCGACGGCCAGCCGAACGTGCAGGTGGTCAGGACGCTCGCGCTCGACATCTACTCGGCCGACAAGTACGGGAGCCTCAGCGTGAGCCCGAGGCCCGTCCTGCCCAACGGGCGGGTCAAGATCAACTGGGCCGTGTGGGGCGTCGAGAAGGCGTCCCTCTCGATCCTCAACCGCAAAGGCATCAAGCTCACCCTGACCGAGCAGAACCTAAGCCGCACGTACCAGGGGTTCGGCACGTGGCACGTCCACGCGAGCGCCGTCAAGGAGGTGGAGCACGTCAGCCTCGACCTCGTCAACGCCCCGGAGACCGGTTCCGCATTAGAGAAAACCATCAAGGTCGTGAAGTGGCAACCCACCTTGAAGCCCGCCTTCACCGGGCAGCCCGTCGCGCTGGCCGTGGCCGGCGGGGGCATGGCGCTGCTCACGCGCGACGGCCTCTACACGGCGCCGGTCGGCCTCGACGACGACGAGGAGTTGTACAACCCCGTCTTCGAAAAGTCCGGGGAGACGGGCAAAGCCTGGCACGCGCTCTCGGCCCTCGGCGGCGCGTTCCTCGTCCTGCGGCAGACGGACGACGACGACTTCGTCCTTGAGCGTTACGATGGGCAGGGGCAGCGCGTCAAGCTGCCGGTCACGCTGCCCGGCGACTTTAAGGCGGTCGCGTTGCGCGGCGACGCGGCCTTCGACCTCGTCGGATTCGGCAAACGAGTCTACGTCGTCGCGGAAGCCTTCGCCGACGGCAAGTGGTCGCGCGTCGTCTACTCCCTCGACCCCGACGCGGAGGAGCCCCCGCGCCCCGAAGGGCCGCTCGCGGCACTGGTTCAGTACCGCTTCGTGACCTTCGACCGCGCGCTCTACGCCTACCACCGCGGCACGGGCCGGATGCTCCGCTTCGGCCTGACAAAAGAGGGCGGGCTCGACAAGCCGCACAGGGCCGCGGCGGCCGTCAACGCCAGGGGAGAGTCGATGATCAAGACGGGGCTGCTCGTCCCCGTCGGCCGCGTGCTCGTCGTCCTCAGTCCGGCCTCTTTCCCTCGTTTCGACCCGCTGAGAATCTACGCCTTCCTGAACGTCATCTCGCTCATCCCCACCAACGCGAACCCTTCGAGAAAGCCGAACGAGATTCCGCAGGACATCGTCTACAACCCGCAGCACGACGCATGGGCAGCGTGCGGCCACGGGCTGGACGTGAAGGCCGGGGCCGTCGCGGCCTTCCGCGGCGGGACATCCGAGCGCCTGTGGGTGCTCCTGCCCGAGGGCGAGATGCACACGCTCTCGGAGGCGGGCGAAGCGCTCTTCGCCCCCGACTTCATCGACAAGCTCCACTCCCTGCCGCTCCCGCCCGTGCTCGACGGCAGCCGCGAGTTCACGCTCGTCAACCTCTCGGGCGTAGACCTCGTGCCCGTGGACAGCGCATGCCGCGAGGCCGGCTTCGTCTCTTTGAGCGCGAACGGCCCCGCGGAGCTGACGCCCGCGGAGGAGAACTTTCCGAACGCCGCTAACAAGAGGTTCACGCTCTCCTA
Source organism: uncultured Pyrinomonadaceae bacterium (assembly GCA_964246655.1). Classification (GTDB taxonomy): domain Bacteria; phylum Acidobacteriota; class Blastocatellia; order Pyrinomonadales; family Pyrinomonadaceae; genus QHXN01. The sequence continues at coordinate 35,132 of CAXTSK010000003.1, read as the reverse complement.
CAACAAGGCCGAGACGACCACAGCCACACTGCGCTTCATGGCCGCGAACCCGCCCGGCGTACGCTACCTGCTCGAAATGAGTTTCTCTGGTGAGGGCTTCAGTCAAGTGACGATCGTCTTCAAGCGATTGGGCCGTGACGGGAAACTCGCAGACATCCCCGGCACCCTCAAACAGCACCCGGCCGGCGAGACGAGCTACACGCTCGCGAAGGCCGACACCCTCCTCCAAAGGAAGCGGCTCTTCATCGTCAACGCGACGACGCACGACCTGAACGTCTACCCCCGTGAGGGGTCAACCAACGTACCGGACAGCGCGTGGGTCGAAGTCGCTTACAACACGCCCGAGCTGTATATCTCCATCCCGTCGATAGAGAAGGTCGGGATGTTCTCGGTCAACTTCGACCTCACTCTGCCTTTCGGCATCGAGATGTCGCCGGGCCGCGAGCCCCAGCGCAAGATGATGCGGGTCAACACCGACCGCCTCCACATGCTGGACGTGAAGGCCGACCTGCTGAACAAATTCTTCACGACCGTCGGCAGGTATTACAGGTATGACGGGTCTGAGGTTCTCATCGGCGCGCAGAGTGAGGACGTGTGCGGCATCCGCGTGGGCCTGAAGACGAAGAGGGAGTTGGACGGCATCCGCCTCGGCGACGCGGTGCTCGGCGGCGGCGACAGCCGCCCGCTCTACATCCCGCTGGCGAACTCGAAGGACACCTCCGACGCGCGGGTCGGAATCGTCAGGGCCGGCGACCTCACTTTCGTCTGGGATACGGTTCCGACGCGGGGCTGGGTTTACGACCTGCCGAACGGCGTCGCCGCCTCGGAAGACAAGGTGTTCGCCATTTTCGGTGACACAACCCTTTATGAGAACGAGCGCTACTTGTTGTCGAACTGGGAGAAGAAGAAGGAGTTCGCCGACTACAAACAGATCGCCGCCATCGCGGCGACGCCCGGCGGCGACATCTTCATGGTCGCCCGGAAGAACCGCCAGGTCGGCCGCGACCAACTCCCCTTCTACAGCCTCCTGATCGAGCGCGCCGACGGGCAGTCGAAAGTGATTCCGCTCGACAACTTCAAATTCCCCGACAACGTCGCCGGCAGCCCCGTCAACGCCCCGCCGCTGGCGGTCTCGCCCGACGGCACGGTTGCCGCCGTCTGCCATATCGGCGGCTACCTCACGGTCGATTTGAAGAACAGCAAGATAGTCCCCGTCAACGTCAACTCCGCGCGCGAGCCGGCGCACGTCGTCTTCTCGCCCGACGGGGTTTGGCTTTACAGCGCGCACGTGACGCGGGTGATGTCGAACGACCGCGGCCGGCGCGCCGTCGCCGGCCGCGACATCGTCGTCTCACGCCTCAACGTCTGGAAGATGGGCGAGCCGCAGACCGTCGCGCTGCCGAACGTCGAGAGCGACTTCGGCCTGACCGGAAACACGATGCGTAAAATCTCTACCCTCATCGGCTACAAGGAGGATGTCGCGCTCACGCTGGCCCCTTCGCCGGACAAGCGCAGCCTGTTCGTCTCGGCCGGCAAGTCGATCATGAAGATCGACCTGTCGTCCTTCACGCTCCTGCCGTGGCGCGCGGAGGTGGAGCTGCCCTGCCGTCTCATCTTCGTGCATGAAGGCCGGGGCAACGCCTTCACGGTCTACGCCCTCAGCTCTTACTACTACGGCGACGGCACCACCGTCGAGCAGAACAAGACACATCTCTACGCCGTCCCGGCACCCAAGTGACGCGCGAGGTTTCAGGAAAGCTCAGACCCGGATAACAAGGAGGAGACGATGGCTCAAGGATGCGAACACCTCGGTCAAATCAAAGAGGTCACGCCGAGCGCGAAGGGTTGTGAAGACTGTCTGAAGACGGGCGACCGTTGGGTGCACCTGCGGCTCTGCGAGACCTGCGGGCACGTCGGCTGTTGCGACAGCTCGCCGAACCGGCACGCGACGAAGCACTTTCAAGCCACGCGCCACCCCGTCATCAAATCCTTTGAGCCGGGCGAGGAGTGGGGCTACTGTTACGTTGACGATCTGTTCGTCGAGACACTCTGAGCGGCGGGCTCACTCGGGCACGAGCGCGACGCGGAAGCCCGCGAGCGCCCACTCCTCTTCGCCCTCGACCGCGCGGACGTAAGAGAAGTCGCCCGGTTCGCTCGACCCGACCGCGTAGCACTTCGCGTTGCCCTGCGCGTCGCGGTAGAAGCCGAGTTCGAGCGTCTCCGTCTCAGACCATTCCGGGTGGAAGAGCGTGCCGACGAGGTTGAAGACGACGGGCGGGCAGATGGTCGCGCGGTAACCTTCGGGCAGAACGCCCCGCGCGCGCCAGTCTTCGTTGCCCACGCCGACGAATTCGCGACGCCTGAGGTAGTTGTGCGCGAAGCGCGTGCCGTTGACCATCCCCGCGCGCCCGAGGTACGGCGCGAAGGGGTCGGCCGCGGCGTCGTGGCCGTAGGCCGTCCCGTAGAACTGCTTGTTGCCGGGCAGGTAACGGGGCTTGCGCGTCGCCTCGACGCCGACGACGCGCCCCTGGTGTCGCGCGTGCCCTTGAAAGAGCTGTTCCCTGAAACTCCCGCCGTGCTCGCGCGCACGCGTGAACTCGCGCGACGCCGCGGGGTAGAGCCGAGCCGCGTACGCGTCGTCGAGCGGCAGCGCTTCGGCCGAAGGGACGACGTGCCACTCGATCTGAAAGTGGCTCAGTCCACCCGCCGACTCGGGCAGCTCGAAACTCCTCGCCTCGGGCGCGAGCAACTGCGCTTCCGGCGCCAGCCCGAAGAAGTCTAGCAACCTCTCGGCCCTCTCCGCCTTCCAATCGGCCATACGGCTTCCCCCTTTTTTCGTGACAGCTCCGACACTGTAATACATCTCAAACACAAATATCTCGTGACGAAGCGCTCAGAGACAACGAATAGATTAATCTGTTCATCCTCGAAGCTTTAATGTCCAACAACCCGACGCGGAAGGTGTAACCGGACGGGGCGGGGCGCCGTCTTTCAAGAGAAGTCTTCTGAGACAATTATAAGTATGACCTTTCGCACATTAACTAACGCGCTACGTGTCTTGGCTCTGGTCTGCCTGACCGCGGCGCTCGGGCTCCTCTTCGGGGCTTGCGGCCGCTCCGAGCCGTCGGCCTCTGCGGCGAGAGAGGGCAAGAAGGGCGGCGGGGCAGCACGGGCGACACGGCCGAGGCCGCCCCCCGCGTCGCCGTCACGACGGCGCGCGCCGAGTCGCGCTAATTTCCTTCTTACGTGCAAGCCACGGGGAGTCTCGTCGCCGAGGAGACTTCGGACGTGGCGTCGCAGGCTTCGGGTCAAGTCGTCTCGACGCCGGTGAACGTCGGCGCTTTCGTCAGACAGGGTGACGTGGTCGCGCGTCTGAACGACCGTGACGCGCGTCTGCGTCTGCAACAGGCGCAGGCCGGCGTCGGGCAGGCCGTCGCCGCCGTTCGTCAGGCCGAGGCGCGCATCGGCTTAACCCCGGGCGGTAGCTTTCAGGAGAGCGCCATCCCCGAAGTGAGGGCCGCCGGCTCGAACCTCGAACAGGCGCAGGCGCAATTACGGCTTGCGGAGGCGAACGAGAAGCGCTACCGCTCGCTGGTCGAGACGGGCGACACGGCGATGTCCACCTACGACCAGTACCGCACGACGCGCGACACGGCGCGCGCGCAGGTCAACGCCGCGCGGCAGGCACTCGAAGTCGCCGTCAACGCCGCGCGCCAGAACAACCAGGCCGTGCAGAGCGCGCAGGCGGGCGTCGAGTCGGCGCGCGCGACTGTCGCCATCGCGCAGAAGGCCGTCGCCGACGCGGTCGTCCGCGCCCCTTACGCGGGCTACATCAGTAGCCGCCCCATCGCCGTCGGCGAGTACATCACGCCCGCGTCGGTCGTGGCGACGGTGCTCCGCACAAACCCCATCAAGTTACAGTTGCTCGTCCCGGAGGCCGACGCCCCGCACCTCACGCCCGGCATGGGCGTCTCTCTCGAAGTGGACGCGTACAGAGACAGGAAGTTCGCGGGCCAGGTGTCGGCCGTCAACCCCGCGATAGACCCCGCGTCGCGCTCGGCGACGGTCGAGGCGCTCGTGCAGAACCCCGACAACGCGCTCCGTTCCGGCATGTTCGCCACCGCCCGCATCGCGCGCCAGGGCGGCAACCGCGCCGTCTACGTCCCGCGCGCCGCGGTGATGAACGACCCCAATACGCAGTCATACCGCGTCTTCGTCATCCAGAACGACACGGCCAAGCTACGCGTCGTCCAACTCGGCACCGAAGAGGGCGACGTGATTCAGATACTCTCCGGCGTCGAGGCCGACGAAGTGGTCGCCACGGCCAACCTCGAACAGCTCTTCGAGGGCGCGCGAGTTAAAGTGCAGTAATCAGTAGTCAGCTGATTGATTTGATATGAGGAATGCTTTTCTACTGACTGCTGACTACTGTCTACTGCTTCGGAGATTTTATGCAGAAGCTAGCTGAGATTTGCGTCCGCCGGCCCGTCTTCGCCACGGTCATCGTCCTTCTGTTGACGGTCATCGGCGGCTTCGCCTTCTTCACGCTCGGCGTTGACCGCTTCCCGAAGATCGACCTGCCAACCGTGACCGTCTCGACCACGCTCCAGGGCGCCGCGCCCGAGGAGATGGAGACCGAGGTGACCGATGTCATCGAGGGCGTCGTCAACACCGTCCCCGGCATCGACGAGATGCGCTCGACCTCCTCGCAGGGGCGCTCGCAGGTCACGATCACTTTCAACCTTGAGAAAGACCCTGACATCGCGACGCAGGAGGTGCGCGACAAGGTCTCGACCGTCATCAACCGCCTGCCCGAGACGGCCGACGCGCCCGTCGTCACCAAGGCCGACCCCGACTCGCAGCCGGTCATCCAGTACGCCATCAGCGCCCCGCGCTCCGCCATCGAGCTGACCGACTTCGTCCAGAACCAGATACAGGAACGCCTGGAATCGGTGGACGGCGTCGGCGAGGTGTTCATCTACGGCGGCCGCCAGCGCCAGATCAAGGTCTACATCAACCCCGAGCGCCTGCGCGCCTTCAACCTCTCGACGACGGACGTGGTGAACGCCCTGCGCGCGCAGAACCTTGAGCTGCCCGGCGGCAACTTGCAGGAGGGCGCCAAGGTCGTCTCGCTGCGCACGATGTCGCGCGTGCAGAACGTCGAAGGCTTCAACCAGATCGTCGTCACGAACCGCAACAAGTACCCGGTCAAGATCAGCGACATCGGCCGCGCCGAAGACACCGGCGCCGACCCGTCCTCGGCCGCGGCGCTCGACGGCACGCCCTCGGTCTCGCTCGCCGTGCGCAAGCAGTCAGGCGCGAACACGGTCGCCGTCATCAACAGCATCAAGGCGCGCATGGCCGAGATTCAACCGCTGCTCCCGCCCGACGTGAAGGTCGCCGTCACGCGCGACCAGTCGGAGTTCATCGAAACGTCGCTTCATGCCATCGAGGAGCACTTAGTCGTCGGCGGCCTGCTCGCCGCCATCATCGTCTTCCTCTTCCTCTGGAACTTCCGCTCGACGCTCATCGCGGCGCTCGCCATCCCGACCTCGATCATCTCGGCCTTCGCGCTCATCGCGTGGCTCGGCTACTCGCTCAACCAGATGACGATGCTCAGCTTGACGCTGATGGTCGGCATCGTGATTGACGACGCCATCGTCGTCCTTGAAAACATCTACCGTTTCGTCGAGGAGAAGGGCGTCCACCCCTTCCAGGCCGCGATTGAAGGCACGCGCGAGATCGGTCTCGCCGTCATGGCGACGACCTTGAGTTTGCTCGCCGTCTTCATTCCCGTCGGCTTCATGACCGGCATCGTCGGCCGCTTCATGTCTTCGTTTGGCTTAACGTCAGCCGCGGCCATCTTCGTCTCGCTCATCGTCTCGTTCACGCTGACGCCGATGCTCGCGGCGCGCTGGATCAAGCCGCCGAAGGAGTTGCTGACGCCCGAGGGGATGCCTCTGACGAACGTGGACGCGGCGGGCGCGGGCGGCGGCGAGGCCGACAACCATCACGTCACGCCCGGCCACGCGAACCACGACGCCGAGTTTGAAGAGGACGAGGTGCGCGGCGCTCCCCAACATCATTCTTCGAAGGAGGGACGTTTCTACAAGCCCATCGACCGCGCGTACACGTGGATGCTCAAGCTCTCGATGGCGCACCGCTGGGCGGTCGTCGCCGTCTGCGTCGTCGTCATCGCGTCCATCGTCCCGCTCTATCGCTGGGTCGGCTACAACTTCCTGCCCGACGAGGACGAGTCGGCCTTCCAGGTCTCTCTACGCATGCCGCAGGGGACGAGCCTGCCGGCGACGCAGTCGGTGCTCGAACGCATCGCGCGCGACATACGCGAGCAGATACCGGGCGTGAAGAACACGCTCACGCTCGCGGGCTTCGGCCGCGGCGGCGGCCCCAACGGCGGCAACATCAACGTCAGCCTCAAGCCGGTCGAAGACCGCGAACTGTCGCAGTCGGAACTCATCAACCGCACGCGCCAGATGATTCAGAAGCGGAAGTACCCGAAGGATTTTCAGATTGGCGTCTCGGGCACTTCGTCCATCGGCGCGAGCATCGGCCTGGGTCGTGGCGGCTCGTCGGTCGGCTTCTACATCAGCGGCCCCGACATGCAGAAGCTCGACGAGTATTCGCAGAAGCTCGTTGACCGCATCAAGGACGACGACAAGAACTTCCGCGACGCCGACCGCTCGCTCACGCTCGGCAACCCCGAGGTGCGCGTCCAGATCGACCGCCAGCGCGCGGGCGATTTAGGTGTCGAAGCGGGCGACGTGTCGCAGGCTTTGAACGTCCTCGCCGCCGGGCAGCGCGTGACGACCTTCAGCGAGAACTCGGAACAGTACGACGTGGTCGTGCAGGCCGAAGAGGAGTACCGCCGCTCGCGCGAGAGCCTGAAGGACTTCACCATCTCGTCCGCGGCCGCGGGTGCGGTCAGCCTCGACCGCCTGGTCGAGCTTGAGAACGGGACGAGCCCCGCGTCCATCGACCGCCTGAACAGGCAGAGGCAGGTGACGGTTTCGGCCGGCGTCGCGCCCGGTGCTTCGGAGTCCGAAGCCGTCGAAGCGATTCAGCGTTACGCGCAGGAGTTGAAGATGGAGCCGGGTTACCGGACGGGCGTGACGGGTCAGTCGAGAGAGCTGGCGCGCGCGAACCAGTCGTTCATGCTCGCGTTCCTGCTCTCTTTCGTCTTCATGTACCTGATTCTCGCGGCGCAGTTCGAGTCGTTCATCCACCCCGTCACGATTCTCCTGACGCTCCCGCTCTCGGTGCCCTTCGCGCTGCTCTCGACGCTCATCGCGGGTCAGCGGCTCAACATCTTCTCGGCGCTCGGCATCCTTCTCCTGTTCGGCATCGTCAAGAAGAACGCCATCTTGCAGATCGACCACACGAACGAGCTGCGCGCGCACGGCATGGAGCGCTACAGCGCCATCATTCAGGCGAACCGCGACCGGCTCCGCCCCATCCTGATGACGACCATCGCGCTCGTCGCGGGCATGATTCCGCTCATCCTCGGCTCGGGCGCGGGCGCCGCCACGAACCGCTCCATCGGCGTGCTCGTCGTCGGCGGCCAGAGCTTGTGCCTGTTGCTGACGCTGCTCGCCGTGCCCGTCTTCTACTCGCTCTTCGAGGACGCGAAAGATTCTACGTTGTGGTCGCGCGTCGGCACAGGCTTCAACAACTTCGGCGGCGGACTGCGACGACGCGCGCGCGAAGCTTACGCCTCGGTCGCGAAGCGGCCCGCGCTGAAGACCAAGCCGACGACCGGCGCCCTCCGCCGACAGGATAACAAGGACAGGTATGCAGACCAGGCATCCGGGGATTGAAGTGATGCGCCGAGCGTTTGAGAGTTCGAGACTGCGTGCGGGCTTCGTCGCCGCGTTCGTCGTCGCGTCGATGTTGGTTTCGCCCTGCGCCGTACTCGCGCAGAACCAGCCGCAGCAGACGCCGCCTTCGACGACCCCGCAGCCCGCGCCGCCCGCGGGTACGAGGCCGCAGCAACAGAATCCCGGCTCGCCGCCTCCTCCGAGCACGCAACAGCCACCCAACTCTTCGTCCGCGCCCATCCGGCCCGGCAACGAGGCCCAGCAGTCCACGCAGCCGCCGACCGGCCCCGAGCAGGAGCGGCCCCAGACGACGCCGAACACGCCGGGGCCGCGCCCGCCCTCGCCGCAGACGCCGGGTCAGCAGCCGCCCGCGGGCACGACCCCGCAGACCTCGACGCCCGCCGGCACCGCCGCGCCGCAGACGGGCACGAACCCCGGCGGCGCAGAGACGACGAACCCCGCGGGCGTCCCTCAGACTCCGGGTCAGAACGTCGGCACCTCGGGCGGCGTCGCGCCCGCGGAACTCCCGACCGAGCCGCCGCCCGTCGCGCCGAACTTCGAGGCGGCGATCAGGCCGCTCCAGACGGCCGAGCGCGTCGGCGTGGACATGTCGGAGCAGGCGCCGCTCTCTCTGAACGACGCCATCGCGCTCGCGCTTCAGAACAACAACGACATCGACGCCTCGCGCATCGACGTGCAGGTCGCCGAGTACAACCTGACCGCGGCGCGCGGCGTCTACGACCCCGTCTTCTCATCCGAGAGTTATTACGAGAGCCGCACGACGCCGACCAGCTCGACCATCGCGGGCGGCTTGAACGGCTCGGTGACGCAGAAGGACGCGACCGGCGCCGTGCGCTTCGGCGGCTTCTCGCCTTGGGCGGGCGGGTCTTACCAGCTCGACTTCTCCTCGACGCGCCTTCAGACCAACAACCAGAACGTCACGCTCAACCCGCAGTACCCCGCGGCGCTGACGTTCACATACACACAGCCCATCTTGCGCGGCCTGCGCTTCGACCAGAACCGCCGCGCCATCGAGATCGCGAAGAAGAACCTCTCCCTGACCGACGCGCAGTTCCGCCAGCGCGCCATCGAGACCATCACGCAGGTCGAGCAGGCTTACTGGGATTTGGTCTTCGCTTTAAGAAATTTGCAGGTGCAGATCGACGCCGTGAAGCAGGCGCGCACGCAGGTCGAGAGCAACCAGCGGCTCGTCCAGCAGGGCGTCATCGCCCCCATCGACATCGTCGCCGCCAACACGCAGGTCACGACCTTCGAGCAGAACGTCTACACGGCGCAGGAGTCCGTCACGCGCGCCGAGAACACTCTGAAGACCCTGATTCTGCCCGACCGCACTGCGTCGCTCTGGTCGAAGCCCATCACGCCCGTCACGCCCGTCAGCCTTGAGCCGCCGCGCGTGCCGCTCGAACAGGCGACGGCCGCCGCGCTCAAGAGCAGGCCCGAACTCTCGCAGCTTCAGACGAGCGCCGAGATCAACCAAATAGACGCACGCTACTTCCGCGACCTGACGCGCCCGCAACTCGACCTCGTCGGCACTTACACCTCGGCCGGCCTCGCCGGCTCGCAGGTCACGCCGACGGGTAATACGAGCACCGGCGCCAACGCGATCTTGCGCACGCGCGTCAACGAGCTGTCGGTCATCGCGGGGCTTGAGCCGCTCCCGAACACGACGGCCGTCAGCACCGTGCCTGAGAACTTAGTCGGCGGCCTGCCGAAGTCTCTCTCGAACCTCGTGCAACAGGACTACCCGACCTACCGCGTCGGCGTCCGCGTCGAGATACCCTTTCGCAACCGCACGGCCGAGGCCAACTACGGCCGCTCGCTCGCCGAAGGCCGGCGCATACAGAACCAGCGCGCGCAGCAGGAGCAGTTGATCGAGGCCGACGTGCGAAACGCCGTGCAGGCCCTTCGCTCTGCCGAGTCAAGGCTCACGTCGGCCGCGGCGACGCGCCGCTCGGCCGAGTTGCAGTACGAGAGCGAGCAGCGACAGTTCCGCGCGGGCACGACCACGATCTTCCTCGTCCTCCAACGTCAGAACGAGCTGCTCGCCGCGCGTGGTCGTGAGCTGCAAGCGCAGACCGACCTCAACAAGGCCATTGCCGAGTTCCAACGCGCCACCGGCAACACGCTCGAAGCCAACAACGTCGCCGTCCGCACCGACAGTCCCGCGCGCGAACTCGAACTCCGTCCCGCGCAGAGTTCGCCCGCGGACTTGATGGGCTTCAGTCAGAGATGAGAAGTAGATTCCCAATTCTGCCAGCGCTCCTGCTCTTCACGCTCGTCGCTTCTTCGGCGTGCGGTTCGAAGAGCGACGACGACACTAGCGAGCCGACTGGCGTCATCATCGTCAACGCTCCGGCGGCGGGCGAGGTCAGGCGCGTATTGGTGAACGAGGGCGCGCGACTCAAGAAGGGCGACGCCGTCGTCGAGATAGCCGTCAACACACAAAGCCCCGCGGCCGCGCCCACGCCCGGCGAAGACCCCGTGGCAGCGGCCGGTCGGAACATCACCGCGGCGCAGGCGGAGATTGATGCGGCTCGCTCCGAAGTCGTCCGCGCCGAGGTCGAGGTCTCTCGACTCACGCCGCTCGTCGCTTCGGGTCAGGCTTCGCAGGGCGAGTTGGACGGCGCGCGCGCCACCTACGAACGCGCGCAGCAGCGCTTCCAACGCGCGCAGTCCGCCGCGCAGGGCGCGCAGGCCGGACTCGTCGCGGCCCGCCAGCCGAACCGTTCGGCCACGCCCGCCCAGACTCCTTACGTCCAAGTGATCTACGCGGTCGCCTCCTCCGACGGGACCGTCAGCGCCGTCAGCGTGCGCCCGGGCGTGCGCGTCAACGCGGGTCAACCTCTTGCGACCCTGCGTGCGGAACCGTAACGATGGAAGTCGCCGGGACTGAAGTAGCCAACATCGGCCCGCGCGAGCGGCGCAAGCGTCGGCTGCTCGGCATCGTCTCGCTGACCGTCGCCGTCGCCGTCGCGTTCGTGCTGGTCGCGTTCGGCGCGCCGCGCTGGTCAAGGCTCGTCGTCTTCTTCCCCCTCTGGATGGCCGGGCTCGGGCTGCTGCAAGCGCGCGCGAAGACCTGCATCGCGCTGGCCGCGCGCGGCGTCTGCAACATGGACGCGGGCGAAGAAACAATCAAAGACAATGCGTTGGCTGCGAAGCTGCGCGCGAAGGCGGCGTCCGTCCACAAGCGCTCGCTCATGGTCGCCGCCGCCATCACCGTCGTCGTGCTCCTCTTCCCCACCTCCCTCCCGCGCTGAACCTCAACTGAGCTGCTTGCGGAACCGCCACACGCTCGCGCCGACGATGACGAACGTGAAGGCCGTGAGCGCGAGCAGGTTCGGGTAGAGCACTTCAAACCCGACCCCTTTCAACAACACGCCGCGCGCGATGGTCGAGAAGTGGCGCAACGGATTGAGGTACGAGACCTGTTGCAGCCAGTAGGGCATCCCCTCGATGGGCGTCGTCGCGCCCGAGAGCATCGAGATCGGCGGGTTGACGAAGAAGCTCATCAACTGCGCCTGCGTCTGCGAGCGCGTGAAGGTCGCGATGAACGTCCCGATGCCGATGCCTGCGAGCACGCAGAGCATCCCCGCGAAGTAGAGCAGCACGAGGCTCCCGCGCACCGGCACTTCGAAGACGAGGCGGACGACGCCGACCGCGACCAGAATGTCGCCGGAGAGCAGCAGCATGATCGGCGCGACCTTCGCCGCGATGATCTCGGTGCTGCCCGCGGGCGTCATCAACAACTGCTCGATGGTGCCGCTCTCCTTCTCGTTCACCATCGAGGCCGAGGCGACGAGCGACCCGATCATGACCATCAACAGCCCAATCGTCCCCGTCACGATGAACCACGAAGTGCGCAGGCCCGGGTTGTAGAGCACGGCCACGCGCGGCTCAACCTTCGCGCCCGTCGTGCGGGCCGCGATGCCCGGACGCCCGAGCCTCTCGTTGAGCGCCCCGACGACGCGCGCCGCGTAGCCCGCGGCGATCCCCGCGCGGTTCGAGTCCACGCCGTCGGCCAATATCTGCACCTCGGCCGTCTGCCCGCGCGCGCGCAGCCGCGCGTAGTCCTGCGGCACGACGACCCCCGCGTCCAGATTGCCCGCGCTCAAAGACCGCCCGAGTTCTTCGGTCGAGTCGAACGTCTCCGCGATTTGAAACGACCCGCTCTCGACGAACGCCGAGACCAGCTCGCGGCTCTCGGCCGTGCGACTGTAATCGACGCCGCCGAGCTTGACGTTCTTCACCTCGGAGTTCATCGCGAAGCCGAGCAGCACGAGGTTGACCGTCGGCGGCATGATCAGCATCACGACGAGCTTGCGGTTGCGCTTGATCTGTCGCAGCTCCTTCATGAAGAGCGGCCAAAAGCGGTTGTCCGTGAGCAGTCTCAGCAGTCTCATCTCAAGCCTCCACCTGCATGTGGCGCATCCGCGCCCACGCCGACACGAAGTAAGCGGTGCTCAGGGCCGCGAGCGCGCCCGGCACGTACCACACGGCGGGCCAGCCGCCGCCGCGCACGAAGGCGTCGCGCGACACCTCGATGTAGTAGCGCGCGGGAATCAGGTACGACACCCAGCGCACGTAGACCGGGATGTTCTGCACCGGGAAGATGAAGCCCGACAAAAGGTACGAGAGCAGGAAGCAGGTGTTCTGGATCGCCTGGATGGCCGCCGCGCGGTCGGGGATGCGCGCGCCGATCATCGCGCCGAAGGCGACGCTACAGAACAGGAACAGGAACGAGCTGACGAGGAACGGCGTCGGGTCGCCCTTGAACCAGAGGCCGAAGTTCACGAGCGCGAGCGCGAGCGTCAGAGCCCACTCGGCGGCGGCGATGATGATGAACGCGAGGATCTTCCCCAAAAGGTACTCGTGCGCCGAGATGCTCGACACGTAGACTTGCAGGATCGTCTTCTGCTCGCCCTCGCGCGAGACGGCCAGCGCGGCGAGCAGCGGGGGAAACAGCGCGAGCCCCACGGCGAAGATGCCGGGGCCGACGAACTGGTCTTCGTCGTTGCCGGGGTTGAACCAGAAGCGCTCGCGCGCGACGACGGCCGGACGCGCGCCTTCCGGCCCGAGTTGCCGGTTGAAAGCCTGCGTGATGGTGTTCGCGTGGTTGCGCATGTTGGTCGCGGTGTTCGCGTCCGCGCCGTCCAAGAGCCACTGCACCTCGGCGCCCGTGCCGCGCCGCAGGTCGCGCTCGAAGCCCTCGGGGATGATGACGGCCGCGTGCGCCTCGCTCCGGTCGAGCGCGCGCTCGGGCTGCTCGTCGGCGGCCAGCGGCACGACCCGGAAGGTGATCGAGCCGCGCAGGATTTCGGCGTACTTGCGCGACTGCGGCGTCTGATCCATGTCCTGCACGACGACCTTCAGGTCTTTGACCGACAGCGAGACGGCCGCCCCGATGAGCAACATCTGGATCAGCGGCAGCACCAGCGCCAGCACCAGCGTCAGCCGGTCGCGGAACGTCTGCGTCAACTCCTTGCGCGTCTGTGCGATGATTCTTTTCACTTCGCGCCCCCGTTCTTCGCCTTCTCGACGACGGCGATGAAAACGTCTTCCAACGAGTAAGTCTCTTCGTGCGCCTTGAGCACGCGAATGCCGGCGGCGCCGAGTCGCTCGGTGATGTTGCGGACGCCCGCGTCGGCCGACTCGTCAACGATGACGTGGAGGCGGTCGCCGAAGAGAGAGACGCGCCAGCGCTCCAGAGTCTCTTTGAGCAGGTCGGCCGCGGCCTGCGGGCGGTCGGTGACTATCTCCAAGAGGTGCCCGCCCTGTTCGGCCTTGATGCCGGTCGGCGACCCCTGCGCGACCAGCTCGCCCGCGACCATGAAGCCGAGGCGGTTGCACTGCTCGGCCTCTTCGAGATAGTGCGTCGTCACCAGCACCGCCACGCCGCGGTCTGCGAATGAATTAATCATCTTCCAGAAGGCACGGCGCGCGAGCGGGTCAACGCCCGAGGTCGGCTCGTCTAAGAACAAGACCGAAGGCTCGTGCATCACAGCCGCGCCGAAGGCGACGCGCTGCTTCCAACCGCCGGGAAGTGACGCCGTCAGCATGTGCCCCTTGCCTTCGAGGCCGGAGACGGCCAGCACCCAGCGCTTCTTCTCCTCGCGCTCCTCGCGCGGGACGCCGTAGACGCCCGCGAAGAAGTCGAGGTTCTCCTCAATCGTCAAATCGTCGTAGAGCGAGAACTTCTGCGACATGTAGCCGAGCCTCTGGCGCACGTAGCTCGAACGCAGGCTGCCGCGCTCGCCGGCCAGTTCCATCTCGCCGCTCGAAGGCGCGAGCAGGCCGCACAGAATCTTGATGGTCGTCGTCTTCCCCGCGCCGTTCGCGCCGAGCAGGCCGTAAATCTCGCCGTACTTGACCTCGATGTTCACGTCCTTGACGGCGTGGAATCCACCGAAGCGTTTGTGCAACGAGCGCGCGCCGATGGCGACGGCGCCCTCGGCGCGCTCACGAAACTTGCGCCTCTGCGGGAAGGCGGGCGTCGCCGTCGTGCCGCCGTTCGCACGGAGGATGCTGACGAACGCGTTCTCTAAGGTCGGCGACGTGTGGCGCACATTGCGCGTCTCAAGCCCCGCCGCGCCGAGCGCCGAGCGCGTCAGCGCTTCGCCGCGCGCGGGGTCTTTGACCATCAGGTCGAGCCGGTCGCCGAAGCGCTGCACGTCGTCGATGCCTTCCGTCGAAGCGAGCACGTCTTCCGCGCGGCCGAGGTCTGAGGCATGCACTTCGAGACGTTCGAGGCCGAGCCCGCGACGAATCTCGGCGGGCGTGCCCGTCTGGTGAATCTGCCCGTCGAACATCAGCGCGACGCGCGTGCAGCGCTCGGCTTCGTCTAAATAAGGAGTGGCGACGACGATGGTCATCCCCTGCCCCGACAGGTGAACCAGCGTATCCCAGAACTCGCGGCGCGAGACGGGGTCAACGCCGGTCGTCGGCTCGTCGAGCAGCAGAATCTTCGGCTCGGCGATGAGCGCGCACGCGAGCGCGAGCTTCTGCTTCATGCCGCCGCTCAAGCTCCCCGCCAGCCGGTCGGCGAAGCGCGCCATGTCGAACATGCGCAGGTAGTGCATCCCGCGCTCTTCGATCTGCGCGCGCTTGAGACGGCGTAGCTCGCCGATGTAGTGCAGGTTCTCAAGGACGGTCATGTCCTGGTAGAGGCTGAACGTCTGCGTCAGGTAGCCGACGAACGGCCGCGCGTCGCGCGCGCTCACGCCGTACATCTCCGCCACGCCCGAGGTCTGCGGCATCACGCCGCCGAGTATCTGGAAGACGGAGGTTTTGCCCGCGCCGTCCGGCCCGATGAGGCCGAAGATTTCGCCCGCCTTAATCTCAAGGCCGACGCCCTTCACCGCTTCGAGCGCGCCGTAAGACTTGCGCAGCTCGCGCACGTCGATGGCCGTCTGCGGCTCCTCGAACGCGAGCGTCTCAAGGTCGAAAGCCTCGACTTCGTTCAGTTCTTCCAACGCGCCTGTCATCGTTACGCTCCTTGTGGTCAGTAGGCAGTAGGCAGATGGCAGTAGGCAGTAAGAGCTTTACCGCTCCCTGTCTCCTGACATTGCCGCCACCGCCTCCTGCTGTCTTAACTGCCTACTGCCATCTGCCTACTGCCTACTAGTCGAATTCGACTCGACGAAGACCTTGCCGTCGGCGGGCATACCCGGCTTAGCGTAGCCGACCGCGCCGCGCAGCGAGAGCTTGACGCCGACCACCTGCTTCACGCGGTCGTCGCGGAAGTAGGTGTTCTCAGGCGTGAAGGACGCCTCGGGGTCGATGCGCGAGACGACCGCTTCAATCGCCTGCCCCGGCGCCGAGTCGAGGAAGACCTCTGCGCGCTGTCCGGCGCGCACGCGGCCGATCTCGCCCTCGGGCACGAAGCCACGCAGGTAGACGGTCGAGAGGTTGACGAGCGTCAACACGGGTGTCCCCGGCGCGACGACTTCGCCCGGCTCGGCCGAGCGCGTCGCCACCGTGCCGTCAATCGGCGCGACGATCTGCAAGTCCTGGCGGTTCGCCTGCGCCTCGCTCAACTGCGCCTGCGCGCGATTCATCTCGGCCTGCGCGGCAGAGATGTCGGACTGCGCCTGCGCGATCTGCTGGCGGACGCGGGCGCCCTCGCTGCTGCGGATGGCCGGGTTGGCGAGCGTCGCCTTAGCCGAAGTCAAAGCCGCGCGCGCCACGTCAACCTGCTTCCGCGAAGCTCTGACGGCCGCGGCCTGTGCCTCGGCGGCCGTCCGCGCGTGGCTGCCCTTCTGCTCGGGGATGTCTCCGCTCGCGGCGAGCGCCGTGTAGCGCTCTTCATCCGCGTGCGCTTTCTTGTATTCGGACTCGGCCTGCGCGAGTTGCGCCTCGGCCTGTGCGACCTGCGCCTCGGCCTGCCTGACCTTGCCTTCGGCGTCGAGCTGCGCTTGATCGGTGCCCAGACGACTCTGTTCAAGCTCGGCTTCGAGCACCGAGATCTGCTGCTGGCTCCAACGCACGCGCGCCTCTGCCTGCCTGACCGCGCTGCTCGCCTGCTCTTCCTTCGCACGCAGCTGCTCGTCATCGAGGACGGCGATGACCTGGCCGGCCTTCACCTCGTCGCCCTCGCGCACGTTGATCTCGCGGATGCGGCCCGAGGTCTTCGACGCGACGATGGCGTCGTCGCCCTCGATGCGCCCGCTGACCTGGATGACGTTCGGCGGGACGGCCGGGCCGCTGAAGAAGTGACGCCAGCCCATGAAGCCCGCCGCCGCGAGGACGACGATGATGGCCGCGGCGCGAGCGGCGCGAACCGCCTTCTTCAACTTCGCGCGGTCTTGTGCTTCCGCGCCCGTCGTGTTTGCTCCGTTGATGGTTGCCGTAGACATATTCACTCCTTATCAAAGCCGGATTCTTTGTCCATCGCGGTCGTCGCCGCCGTGTTGTTCGTCTGCTCGAACCTGCGCGCCGGGTCGTTCGGCCGCAGAGCGATGTTGTGCGTCTGGAGCGTGCTGCCGGTCGCGCGCCTGAAGTCCGCGACCGACTTGTTGAGGTCGGTCTGCGCCTGTAGCTCGCGCCCCTTTGCGGCTATCAAATCAATCTGCCGTTGCGAGACCATGTAGGCCGTGGACATGCCCGACTGGAACTTGCGCCGCTCGCTCTGGTACTGCTGCTCGGCCGTCGAGCGCGCGGCGGCCGCGGCCGCGAGCCGGGCTTCCGAAGAGCGCAGGGCTTGCAACGTGTCGCGCACCTCGGCCTCGATCTCCTGCTCGGTCTTCGCGCGCCGGTTCTCGACGCGGCGGCCTTCGGCGACGCTGCGCGCGAAGTTCGCCTTCGCCGTGCGGTTGTGTAAGGGGAGCGAGACTTTCACGCTCACCTTCACCGTCGGGCTGTTCTGCGCGAAGAGATTTTGGAGCGACTGGCCGTAGCCGCCGACGAGGTCGCCGTTCGTGTCGAAGGTCGTCGCCGGGAGCGCGGGCAGACCCGAGAGCGTCGAGAGCTGGTTGACGCGGTTCTGCAAAGAGACGAGACCGGAGACGAGCGGGTTCTCTTCGTCGCGGAGGCTACCGGCCAGCGCGTTGCTGCCGTAGGTGGCCGTCAGGTCAACCTGCGGTTTCGTCTGGTCGCGGTAGAAGCGCTGGTCGATCTTGTTAATCTCCGCGCGCGTCTCAAGCTCGGCGAGTTCGAGCCGATTCGAGAGCGCCGAACGGACGGCATCTTCGAGCGCGACCCGCGGCGCTTCGAGGTTGACCGGCGTCACGGGCAGCAACGCCTTCGACCAGAGCCCGGCTCGGCGGTCGGGCGCGAGCATCTTCTTCAGACCGTTCTCCGCGCGCGAGACGCCTTCCTGCGCCGTGTAGACGTTCTGCTCGAAGTTCTTCACCTGCGTCTCCGACTCAAGCAGATCGACGGGGGCGACGACGCCCTTCTCAACTTGCCTGCGGTCGGACTCGGCCTGCGCGCGCGCCTGGCGCACGGCGTCGATCTGGATTTGCAGGTTGCGGAGCGCGTAGGCCAGCTCCCAGTAAGCCTGCTCGACGTTCGTGATGACCTCGGTCGCACGGCGGCGGAACTGCGCGTCCGTGAGCGACAGGTTCTTCTTTGCTATCTCGACGCGCCGCCTGTTGTCGTCGGTCTTGCGACCGCGCAGAAGGGGCTGCGTGTAGCTGAAGGAGAAGCCGTTGGAGAAGGTCGGGTTCACGCCGTTGAAGACGTTGTTCGACGAAAGTCGCCGGGAAGTGAACTCGAACTTGTAGGAACCGCCCGCGCGCTTCGACAGTCCCTCGAAGCCCCACTTGCCGGACACTTCGGTCGTCTTGAGCGAGCCGCCCTGCCCGCCCGCGAGGAACGAGGCCACGGGGGTCTCGCTCCGCTCGAAGGAGGTCTCGGAGGTGAGCCGCAGGTCGTATGCGCCGCGCGCCGCCGTCAGCTCGTGTTCCGAGACGGTCACGTCGATGCGCGTGGCCTCGATGTCGTTGTTGTTTTCGAGCGCCATGCGGACGGCCTCGTCGAGCGTCAGCGCGAAAGGCTCGCCCTCGTCCACGCCGACCCGCTCGACCGAGGGCAGCTCACGCGCGGGCGCCTCGTAGCTCGGCGCGACCGCGGGCGGGTCGGCGGGCAGAGGGTTCGCCTTCTCGCCGGAGGCTTGCGCGTGCGCGCCGGTGGCTTGCAGCGCGCAGGCGGCAACGACGAAGGTGGCGGCGCGCGCGGTCTTGAAAATGTCTCTCATCCATCGTTGCATGTTTCACCTGTTCCCTTCTTTCTAGTCGGTTCGTCCTCGTTACCGGTTCGCGCGTTCCGCGATCTCGATGACCTGCAACATGTACAGGTGGAGTCCTTCGATGCTGACCTCGTGCTGACGCCGCAGGCGCGCGAGCACCGAGGCGCCTGCGTGGTCGAGAAAGCTGATGTCGGTCAGGTCAACCGTGACGCTCGCCCCGGTCTGTGCCTTCAGGTCTGTACAGACCTGCTCCAACAGCTCCGCGTCCTCACGCCCGAGCGTGCCCTCCACACGGAGCAGAGCCTTCCCGCCCGCGACGCGACCTTCGAGTTGTGTTATGCGTGTCGTCATCTCTTTCTTTCTCTCCTTAGCCCCTTGACGTGACGCTTCTTAGCAAGCGCGGGGCCACGACGCCGAAGGGCGAGCGCGACGACGGTTAAAGTGTTGAAGGTTTTAGGGAAGCGCGACTTGAAGGGATTTGTGAGTCGTCATGCGCCTGGGCGCCGATGCGGAGAGTCGGATGCGGCGGGCCGCATCGGATGCGGGATGCCGCATTGAAGACTTGATTGTTGTAGAGAGGTAGTGAGGCTACATGAGGCCGAGTTTTTTCATGCGGCCGCGGAGGGTGGAGATGGGGAGGCCGAGGATTTCGGCCGCGCCCCCACGCCCTCCGACCACGCCTTTGGTGTGGCGGAGGACTTCCTCGATGTGCGCGCGCTCGGCGTCGGCGAGGGAGAGGAGACCGTCGGGCGACGGTGTCGAAGCGTGGCGCCCGTCGCCGTTCGAGGAGATCGGCGCTTCCAGTTCGGCGAGAGGGGCTTGTAGCTCGTGGCCGCGCGTGAGGATGACCGCGCGCTCGATGAAGTTCTCAAGCTCGCGGACGTTGCCCGGCCAGTCGTAGCGGCAGAGCGCTTCGACCGTCTCGGAGGGGATGGCGTCGATGCGCTTGTTCATCCGGCGCGAGTGCTTCTGCGCGAAGTAGCCTGCGAGGAGAGAGATGTCGTCAACCCTCTCGCGCAGCGGCGGGAGAAAGATGGGGAAGACGTTCAGACGGTAGAAGAGGTCGCTGCGAAACTTCTTCTCGGCGACCATCTCGCGCAGGTTGCAGTTGGTGGCGGCGATGAGGCGCACGTCAACCTTTATCGTCTTCGAGCCGCCGAGGCGCTCGAACTCCTGCTCCTGAAGCACGCGCAGAAGCTTCGGCTGAAGCTCCAAAGGAATCTCGCCGACCTCGTCGAGGAAGAGCGTGCCCTTGTTCGCCAGCTCGAAGCGACCCGCGCGCTGCGTGATGGCGCCGGTGAACGCGCCCTTCTCGTGGCCGAAGAACTCGCTCTCAAGCAACCCCGTCGGGATGGCCGCACAGTTGACCTTGACCATCGTGCGCTCGCGCCGGCTGCTCAGGTCGTGGATGGCGCGCGCGATCAGCTCCTTGCCCGTGCCGGTCTCGCCGCAGATGAGCACGACCGAGCCGGTCGGGGCGACCGTCTTCAACTGTTCGAGGACATTTTTAAGCGCGCGGCTCTGGCCGACGATCTCGCCGAAGTTGTACTCGGCCTTAATCTCCTCTTCGAGGTAGAGCTTCTCGCTCGCAAGCTTGTTCTTGAGGCCCTCGATCTCGCCGTACTGCAAGGCGTTCTCGACCGCGATGGCGAACTGGCTGGCGATGTGGCCGAGCAGTTCCGCGTCCTCCTCTGTGAACGCGTTCTGGCGGCGGCTGGCGACGACGACCGAGCCGAGCGGGCGGTCGCGGAAGACGAGCGGCGCGTTGCAGGACGACTTGATGCCGGCGGCCAGCGCACGCTCGACGACCGGCGAAGAATGCTCCCAGTCTTCGAGCCGCCCGACGAGCACCGTGTGGCGGGTGGTGAAGGCCAGACCCGCCGGGCTGCCTTCGACCGGCATCATGAAGCCCTCGTCCACGTACTGCGCCGCGGGCTGCGCCAGGTCGAGCGCGTGCACGCGCAACTGGTCGCTCGCGGCGTCGTAGAGGGCCATCCCGGCCAGGTCGTGCTTGAAGTAGCGGCGCAGGCAGTCCGAGGTCGCTTGCAGCAGCTCGCGCAAATCGAGGCTCGTGGTGATGGCGTTGTTCACCTGGAGGAGCGTCTCGGCGCGCTCCCGCTCCTTCGTCGCGTGTTCGAAGTTGAGCGCGTTCTCGACGCCGATGGCGATCTGCCCCGTGATCTGTGTGAAGAGTTCGAGGTCTTTTTCGGTGAACCTCTCCTCCTGCGTGCTGCTCACGCCCGCGATGCCGAGCTTGCGCCCGTGCGAGGTGAGCAGCGCGAGACAGGCTGACTTCGGGCTGCCTTCGACTTGTTCTTGCGAATAGCGGTCGGCCGGGTAGTCGGCCGGGTTGGGCCGCTTGATGAGCATCGGCTTGCCCGTGACGAAGACTTCCCCGGCCGGCGTCCCTTCGAGCGGTATCGTGTCGCCCACGTGAAAGGCAGCAACGTCCCTGTAGTTGACGTTGGTGTATTCGCGCAAGTGGTTCTGCTCCGGCTCGTAGAGTGCGATGCCCGCCGCGTCGTGCGGCATGATGTCTCTCAGGCTGGCCGAGACGGTCTTGACCAGCTCCTTCAAGTCGAGGTGCGAGACGACGGCGTTGCTGATTTCGAGCAGCAGGCGCGACCGCTCGCGCTCCCTCTGCGCGCGCTCGAAGTTGAGCGTGTTCTCGACGGCGATGGCGACGGGGTCGGCGATCTGGCGGAGCAGCTCAACGTCGGCCTCGGTGAAGGCGGCCTCGCGGAGGCTGCCGAGGTTGATCGTGCCGAGCACGCACTCGTGCGAGATGAGCGGGACGGAGCAGCCGGAGCGCACGCCCACCTCGTAGGCCATTCGCGCCTGCGGCGAGTCGAACTCGTTCAAGTCCAAACGTTCGCGCAGAACCGTCCGGCGCGTCTTGATGGCGAGCCCGGCGGGCGTCCCCTCCATCGGCAGCAGCGCGCCCTCGCTGAACACTTCATTCGGCGCCGCCACGTCGAGGGCGTGGACGCGCAGCAGCCCCGTCTCCTCCTCGTGGAGCACGATGCTCGCGAAGTCGTGTTTGAAAAACTGCTTGAGGCAGCCGGAGACGGCGAGCAGCAGCTCGCGCAGGCTGAGTTTCGAGACGACGGCGCTCGTCACTTCGAGGAGGATGCGCGCGCGCTCCGCCTCGCCCACGCTCCGCCGTTCGCCCGGCGCGTCGGTCGCGGTGTTGGTCTCAAACGGCTGCATTTCTTCGGGCATGCCTGAAGGCGGTCGGTTCAATCTTTGCCGTGAACGAGGGCGGAGAAATCGCCTGCGAGGTTCGGGACACGATCTCCCGCGCCGGCAAATTTGTGCCCGAGAATATATTTCAGTTCCGGCGAAATGAAAAGCAGAACCCTCCTCGTGCCTCGGCCTTGATTGAACCTTTAAATTTCAAATCGCCGAAGACGTAGGCACTTCATATAGCGAAAGCTTTTCACCACAGAGACACAGAGACACAGCTTGTTGCTATTGTCTTCAAGCTGTGTCTCTGTGATGAAAAGCTTTCGCAGTTTTTAGCCGGCGTAAAGCTGCAAGTCCGTGCCGACGGCGTCGGCGATCTCCAAAGTGCGCGCGAGGTCGGGGTGTCGGACGATGAGGTAGCCGTCCGAGAGAAGCGTCTGCTTCCAGTCGCGGCGCGGCGAGCCGAGCGTGAGCAGGTCGATGAGGACGATGTGCTCGCCGTACTTCGCGAGGAGATGTTCTAACCCTTCCATCCTGTAAATCCGCCCCTGCCCCTGCGCCCGCTTGTAGATGATGACGGCGTTGTAGCGCCGCTCGACCTTCTGCGTGAACTGTCCCTTCACGACCGCCTCGGCCCAGCCCGCGAAGAGGTCCGTGTCGCTCGCGTAGTTCATCACGTCCACGGAGCGCGCGCCCGGCGGGCGGCAGGCGATCTCGCCGAAGACGACCTCGCCGGACGGCTTCCTGAACCACTCCATGTGCGTGAAGCCGGTGTCGAAGTCGAGCGCGCGCAAGACGGCGCGGCCCATCTCGCGCCCGGCGGCATACTCTTCGGCGTTCACGTCGCGCAGCATGACGATCTGCGGGCTCACCCATTCGTTCGTGCGCGCGATGAGCGGGTGCGGGCGGTACTTGGTGATGCTGAAGTAGGCGACCTCGCCCCCGACGCAGACCGTGTCGAAGGTGAACTCTTCGCCCTCGATGAACTCCTCGACGTTCACCTCGGACAGGTGCGCGAGGCGCGTGAGGGTCTCTTCGAGCTGCGCCGCGTCGTCCACGCGGTACGTGTCGGCCGAGCCCGCGCCCGAGATGGGCTTCATGATGAGCGGGAAGCCGATGAGGCGCGCGGCCTCTCGGCACTCTTCGGCCGAGGTGGCGCGCGCGTGGCGCGGCGTGCGTACGCCCGCCGCCGAGAGCACCTGCTTCATCCGATCCTTGTCGCGGAACGGCAAAGTCTGCTCGACGGTCATCCCCTGCACACCCAACTCCTCGCGCAGGCGCGCCGCCAGAAGCATCCCCGGCTCCCAAAGGCACTCGACCTTGTCCACGCGCACGGGCGAAGTCCAGTGTTTGACCGCCTCGACGACCCCGTCTTCGTCTTGCAGGTTTGGAACTTGCAGGTAGCCCGCGAGGTTCCGGCCCGCATCGGGCGGCAGCGCACTCTCCGGCTGGTCGCTCACGCCGAGGACGCGCGCGCCCGCCTCGGCCAGCGCGCGCGTGAAGTACGGAATCTCCTGCGGGTAACCCGGCGAAATCATCACGACGTACATGAAGCCTCCATTGGAAGTATGAAGTATGAACGATGAAACTCTGAACTGTAAGGCAAGCAGCCTTCAGTTCATCGTTCAGCGTTCATACTTCATCGTTTCGAACTACCCTAACTCGACGCGGACGGTGCTGATGAGATGTTGTAGAGCCTGCTTGACCACCTCGGTCTCGGGGTGGCGCAGGAGAACGTAGCCCTCGCCCTCGTAGCTGCCCGTCGGCGTTTGTCCAACCTCCGGCAGCTTTACGTCGGTGACCAACTCCCCCAGTTCCCTGCCCGCCTGTTCGAGCCCGTGAATCGCCACGACGCGCCCTCTGCCCTGACCGCGGAGGAAGGCCGCGCCCGCGGCGTAGCGACGTTCGGGCGGCTCGAACTCGCCGTAGATCATCACGCGCGCCCACGCGTGCAGGAAGTCTATGTCGTGCGCGCGCGAGACGAGCGTGGTGATCTGCGCCCCCGGCGGTCGCGCGCCGACCTCCGAGATGGCGACGCTCCCGTCCCTGCGCCTGAACCACTCCATGTGCGTCAGGCCCGTGTCCATGCCGAGCGCTTCGAGCGCTGCGCCGGCTGCGTGACGAATGTCGTCGTACTGCGGGCCGTCGATCTCCCTCGGGAGCAGCAGGCACCACTGTATCCAAGGGTTGCGCAGCACCTCCAAAGGCGTCGGGTGGTAGTGCGTGAGCGAGTGCCACACCGCGCGCCCGCCGATGGAGATGGTTTCGAGCGAGTGCTCCTCGCCGGTGATGAACTCCTCGATCAAGACCGGCTGTTCCGCCGAAGGGGCGGAGATTCTCAACGCCTCGCCGAACGACGCCGCGTCGTCCACGCGGAAGGTGGCCTGCGCCCCCGCCCCCGCCGGGGGCTTGAGGACGAGCGGGAAGCCGACCTCTGCGGCGAAGCTTCGGCCCTCCGCTTCGTCGTGCGCGAGACTGTGACGGGCGCAGGGGACTCCGGCCGCGCACAGCACGTTCTTCATGCGCGACTTGTCGCGGAAGTTGCGCGCGGCCTCGGCGCTCATCCCCTCGACGCCCAACAGCTCGCGCGCCTCCGCGAGCGGAACCTGCAACTGCTCGTACGCGCCGTAGAGCCTGTGGATGGGGCCGAAGTGTTCGGAGAGTGCGCGCGCCGCGTGCGCCAGTTGCCCGGGGTCGAAGATGTCTTCAACCTTCCAGTGAGCCGCGATCCGGTCGCGCAGACGTTGGGCCAGATGTTCCTGCGGCTCCTGGCTGATGACCGCAACGCGCACGCCCGGCTGGCTCACCGTCGCCTCGATGAAGCGGTGCGCGTTATCGGTGAACACCGGCGCGGCGAATATCACGAAGTGCATACGGCCCCCTTTCGGTTAGAGGCGTCGGGAAAGCTCTACACTCTACCCTCCGCTTGCCGACACTTACACGGCCGCGGTCTCGATAGGAATCTGGAAAAGCGTTTTGTGCATTATAGAACACACGACGCCGAAGTAAGGAAGGAATTAAGAGAGGGCTTCGCGGCGGGGCGCATGTCCGACGAGTACGTCCGCGATGGCGTCGGAGATGGGCAGGCCGGGGTGATGTTCGAGCCAGAAGAATTCGCCGACGGGGTTGACTTCGAGAAAGACGTGCCGCCCGTCGGGCGTGACGATGAAATCGACCGCGCCGTAGTTCAGGCCGAAGTAGTCCATCAGGCGCAGGAGCTTCACTTCGACTTCGCCCGGCAACTCGTAAGGCCGCCAGTCCTCGATCATGCGGAGGCCGTCGCGCCGCCAATCGTTCGCGGCACGCTCCGACGACTGCGAGTCGATAGATGCCGTCATGACGCGTTGGCCGACGACGGTGGCGCGCAACTCAAGCGCCTTCGGGATCGCCTCCTGGAAAGTGGCGGGGCAGAAGCTCAGGCCGGAGAGGTCTGCGAGGTCTTCCGGCCGCACCGGGTTCGTGAAGACGACCAGCTCCCGCCCGCCCTCGTAGACGGCGAAGGACGAGAGCATCTTCGTCACCACACGGCCCTCACAACTCTCGGCGAAGGCGCCGACGGTCGCGGGATCGTTGGTCGTCAACGTGCGCGGGGTGTCGAGGCCGAGTTCGCGCGCCGCCCGCAACTGTAGCTGCTTATTCTCTGCGTGGCGGATGTGACGCACCTCGTCCATGCGGAACGCCTTGAGGCTGGCGAGCATCCCCTGCGCGGCGGCGCGCGTTTCGCTGAGTGAGGCGTTGCGTAGCTGTTTGTCGAGCGTCTGCGGGAGCCGCGCCCCGAAGTTGAGACGGCGGTGCCAGACGGCCGTGACTTCGCGCAGGTCGAACTCGCCTTCGTCGTTCGCGAGCGTCAGGCGCTCTTCGTCGCCGCGCCCGTAGAAGGCCGTCAGGCGCACCTCGGTCGGGTAACGGTCGGTGTCGAATCGAATCGCCCGGCCGCCCCTGCGCTCCACGGCCCGCGTGACCAGAGAGACACTCTCGTTGTCGTCGCTGTGCGTGATGATGAGAACGGTGGTCATGCTTCATCTCTCAGCAGAGCGCGGGCGATGGCGTCGGAGATGGGGAGGTTCAGGTCGCGTTCGAGCATGCCCCATTCGCCGGCGGGGTTGACTTCGAGGAAAACGTGCTCGCCCGCCGGGGTGCAGATCAAATCAATCGCGCCGAAGACGAGCCCCAACTCCGACATCAGCGAACTCAGGCCGCGCGAGACTTCGGCGGGAAGCTCGGCCGTCTCCCAGCGGCACTCTTCCGGCGCGGCCAGCCGCCAGTCGGTCTGCCCGCGCGACGTGCCGCCCGCGTCGAGCGCGCCCGTGAAGGCTTCGCCGTCAACCCACGCGACGCGCAGCTCGCGCGCCTTCGGAATCAACTCCTGAAAGACCATCGGGCTGTGACGGAGCGTCCCTGCGTCGGCGAGGTCTGCGGCGCCGACCCGGCTCGTGTAGACGAAATCCGTGTCGGCGTCCATGCCGACCGTCAGCGGCCGGAGGAGCTTCGCCACCATCCGGCCCTCGATCTCTTCGTAGAACTGCCGGGCCGCGGCGGGGTCGTTGGTGACGAGCGTGCGCGGGATGCGCAGGCCCGCCGCGGCGGCGACGCGGAGTTGCCGCTGCTTGTTCTCTGCCTCACGCTCCCTCTGTAGGTCGTTGACCCAGCGTGCGTCACGCAGCGCGTCGAGAAATCCCTCGAATGCGGCGACCGACTCCCTCACGCACATCTCGCGAAAGCGCTCGTCGAGGTCTTCGTCCATCCGCGGCGTCCAAAGCCTGCGCGCCCAGACGGCGCGCACCTCTTCGGCGGAGAGACGCGCGCCCGCGTCCGTGATGAGGTGCGCGGCGCGGTCGTTCCCCAGTCGGGCTGAGAGCTTGACGGAGGCGGGGAAGCGCTCCGTGTTCAGGCGGAAGGGGCGCGCGCCTCTGCGCTTGAGAGACTCGGCGACCAGTTCGACGGTGTAAAAATCGGCGCTGTGCGTGAGCAGCAGGACGGCGTCGCGAGATGATTCCGAATCCATGGGTCGGAGAAGAGATGTTCTGAAGCGCCGGCTCGCGGCGGACAGCTTGAGCCGCGAGCCGGCGTGGCAAACCCGTGGGTCGGTTTAAGAGTCGAGGAACGGCTCCCACTCGTCTCGGTCGGACGGGTACTTCAACGTCTGCCACCTCTCCGGCATAGCCTGGAGGACGCTGTCCTCGCGGTTCTGGCTTTCGAGGAAGCGCGCGAAGAACGGAAGACTCCCTTCCCGGGGCGCGGCGTCGCGACGAGCATTGGCGTCTGTGTTGTCTGGCATCGGTCTATCTCCTTTCAGGGGTTGAAATGAGGTGTCTGGGGACTCTGTGACGAGGTCTATGTCTATGCCCAAACTTGCGAAAAGTCAATGGCGTGGCCGACGACCCGCGAAGGCTGGCGGCCCTACCGCTCTTATCCGACGACGTTATCCGATACGCGCATAGACACCCTCTCGGATTCTTCCCCGACGGGACATCGTCGCCGCCCCTCTGCCTGCGTGCGACCGCGACGCTGTGCCGACGGGCGGACGAAGAAGGAGGCCGTGAAGCAATTGGACATTTGCAGATCCGGTCAGAATTTCAGAGTACAATCACGCTCGAATCTTCAGTCACTCCAACGCTTCGAGACCTCCTCACTGTAGAGGTCACGCTTGACGGCAATGCGCTGGACGTAGACGCGAGTCGTCGAGCGGCTCTGGTGATCGAGCGCGTTCTGCGTGGCCGTGATGTCGCCCGACACCTCCGAGACAATGCGGGCGAAGGTGTGTCGCGTGCGGTGCAGATGAAAACCTTCGACGCCCGCCTCCTTCGCGTACTTCTTCAAGTTCTTGACGAAGCAGTGTGACGTGAGCGACTCGCCCGGCTTGCCCGCCCGGTCGTGGCGCGTCCACAGCGGCGCGTCGGTCTTGAGCGCGTGGAGCCTGTCGGCTGTCGTGAGGTAGTCGAGCAGCGCTTCCTTCACCTGCGGCTCCTTCACCTCCCGGCTGCGGTAGTCGCCGCCCTTGGCCCGGTACTCCAGCACGAGCGTCTCGCCGACGTGAACATCTTTTCCGCGCAGTCCGATGGCCTCCCGCCTGCGCAGCCCCGTCGCCAGGTACAAGAGCAGCAGCGCGTAATCGCGCTTCCCCACCAGGTCGCCGGATTGCGCCCTCCGGCGCACGGCCGAGACGAGCGCCCCGACCTCCTCGTCCGAGAACGCCTTCACACTCTCGGTCTGGTACGGCTTGGGCGCTTTGGGGCGAGCTAGCCGCGCCGGGTTGCGGCGGACGTGACGGCCGACCTCGGAGTCTTTCATCGCCCAAGAGTAGAAGGAGGAGAGCAGGCAGGCGTGCTGGTACGCTGTCCCCGCGCTGATCCCCTTCTCTCCCAGCTCCCGCAGCCACGTCTGCACGTCAGCCGGCTCGACCTCCGACGGGAGCTTATCTGTGTGGCGGAAGAAGGAGAGGACAATCCTCTGCTTATCACGCAGCAGGTCTTTGCGACGCGCACTCTCCGAGGTAGTCGCCGAGGCCCAGAGCGAGACGGCGCCTCTTAAGGCCACTTGGAGGTCTGTCTGAGCCGGCACGAGGGCGGTTTTCGGGGCTTGCTCATCCATAAATCTACTATAGCAGTAACTCTTCAGGAGGTGTGGGTCAAAGGCTGGTGAGTTCTACAGCGGGTCGGGAAATACGAGGAGGCACGGCCCCGACTCGAAAGGGCCTTGAGGTCGGGCGCCTTCTCCAAGGAGGCGACGTTCGCACACGTCGCCTCCTTTTTTTGTCGCCGCGGTTTTTCTACCCGGCGGGCGGCAGGTCAAAAACGTCGGCCGAGGCGGCGAGGCGTTCGACGCTGTTCCCTCCCTTAGCATTCAACTCGTCGGCCACCACCCACAGCCGCTCGCCGACAAAGAGGGCCGCCGAGAGCGACTGAACCAGCTCGGCCTCGGCCGGGTCGAATTTCAGCAGATGCTTTCCGGGTTTGAGCTGCATGGTGACTTACTCCTCGTCGAACACTTTGACGGACGAAATTTGCAGGCGATTGTCGAGTCAGGGCCGACATGCCAAATGACTGTGTAAACAATCCGGGAAAGAGTTACTCAGGCGTGACCGACGGCATCCAGCCGGCCGGGTGTGCAGCCGGGCGAAGCGCGAGAAGGACGCGCCCCAGACGGTACAGGCCGGCGCCCAGTGCGGCGCTGACCGTGGCTTCAAAGATTTGATCGTCCGTATAGCCTGCGCGGTGCAGTCCCGCAATGTCTTCGTCGCCTACCGTGTGTGCGTGTTCGACAACTTTCCTGACGTAGGCCCCGAGGGGCGCGGGCACTTCAAGGCCGTCACAGATGGCACGCCGGACGGATGGGTCGAGCGAGCCGGACTCGGAGAGGACGGAACGCCGCAGCAGCGTCAACTTCTTTTCGTAGGGGTCGAACGCGTCGCGGCCGCCCGCCGCGGACTTGTTGACGAGCAGGAGGGCGACGAGTTGCTGGTAGATGCCGCGCGCCCAGAAGCCGCTCAGGATGTTGTAGCCGAAGACCGTCAAATATCTGGACGCGCGGGAGAAGACCTCGTCCGGCGGCACCTTGAAACCGAGGGCGTTGGCGATCCGGGTGATGATGTTGAAGCCCACACAGACGTAGGCCGCGTCCAGGATGGCGCGGTCGGACAACCCCGCGGCGCGAAGTTCGGCGAGGTCTTCGCCCGCGACCTCTCCGGGCAAGAGCGTGAGCTTCTCCAACAGGCCGAGCGTCGCGCGCATCCTCCCGCCGACGGCGGCCGAGCGCCAGTCCGTCAAAACCTCGCTCGTCACGTGTGACCCGAGTAGTGGCCGCGCGACCGCGCGGTGGGCGCTCGTTCAAAAGACGCACTGGTTCAGACTCGCCGTGAAGGCCCCGAAGAGTTCCCGCTCCCCGACCGTCCACTCCGAAGGGCCGCGCAGCAGGTCGTGCCCGAAGTCACAGAAATATCTGCCGAAGTACCGCGGCCGGTAGGTGAACGCCTTGACCACATCGACGGGCTCCGAAAGCGTAAGGAGATGGGTCAGGCCGAGCAGCAGCCTTTGACGAATCCCATGCCCGCTTTCCAGCTTGCGTAGACGCATGTTAACCCCGAAGACGGCGGGACTGCCTCGACGTAAAAGAGGCGGAATCGAAAACTGAAGTTATTGCAGAAAGAAGAGACCAGTTAGCCCGCACGAAGTTAGTCTCGCGACGGCGAACAGTCAATACCCAAAAGGCTGAAGTCCTTCTCCAACTTTTGGACGGGTCGGGCGCGCGGCCTCAAGGTGTAAGAGCAGACCGCGGGCGGCGCTGACGACGAGCAGCGCGTAAAAGAGTGCGAAGCCGACGTGCGCCAACATGAGGGCCGCGTAGACGAAAGCTGTCGCCGCGCTGAAGACGACCTGCCCCTGCCGGCGGCTCGGCGTGGCCCCCGGGTCGGTAATCATGTAGAAGGTGAACAGAACGAAGCTCACGCCCGTCAACGGGGCCAAACCGACGGAGAGCGGGAGACCATTCAAAAGGCAGCGCACCCCTTCTTGCAGGGCGAAGGCGACGACCCAGCTCAACACCAGCGGCATCCGCTTCGTGTAACGCCAGTTCATGAAAGTCCCCACGCAGAGGACGAGGACGGGCAGGGCACGGCTGACGCCTCCCGAAAGGTACTCCGTGAACTGGTAGGGCACGGCCGGCGCGATGACCGGGAAGAGCAGGAAGGTGGCGGCGATCCCCGTGTTCGAAGGGTTGAGGAAGTGCCGCCGTGAGTTATTCACGGGCGCGTTGAACAGAGCCTTCGAGGCGATGCCGACGGCCGAGGCGAAAGCGAACGGGAGCAGAAGCCCTCCCGCGTATAAGAGCATGGAGACGGCGAGGCCCGAGATGTGCGCCGGCAGGAGGAAATCGACGGCCCGAACCCAGCCCCCCGCGAACTTATAAGGTCTCTGATTCGCCCGCGCGTCAACGACCTCCAAGATGAACTCGACGAGGTAGGCCGTCCCGAGCGCCACGAACATCTGTGCCCACGAATTCTCGAAGCCCAGCCACAGGCGGCCGCAGACGTTGAGCACCGTGATAGCCACGGAGAAACGTCTGAGTGCCGCCAGGCGCAGGTCGGGCGCGCTCATGACTCACCTCCCGGCACGGGCCGACCGAGGAGCAGCGTGTGCCAGCCCGGCCTTAGCTTCAGGTACTTCCTTCGGACGTAGCCGCCGGAGTCGCGCCAGTCAATCCTGACATCGACCATCCCTTGCGTCTCCCCGAGGCCGAAGTGCAAATCCGGGCCGCGCTTCCCGCTGTGGCCGTTGCCGCCGTCCACCTGGCGCGTGAGAACTTGCCCGTCGGGCAGCGTGACCGTGACGCTCGCGCCCACGGCCGCGCGGCCCGTGACTTCGTTCGTCGGACGGCCACTCAGGACGACGGTCTCGACGGGCTCTCCGACGCCGAGCGGCAGGAGGAGACGGAGGCCGAGGAACGCGCCCGGCCGAGGACATTCGTTGTGGTAGAAGGTAGCCGGCCCCCACATGTTCGACACCACAACGTCGAGCGCGCCGTCGTAGTCCACGTCCCCGACGGCGAGCCCGCGGCTAACGTAATCTTCGCCGAAGCCGATCTCGCGCGACACGTCCACGTAACGGTCGCCCGCGCGGACGAAGAAGGGATTCCGGTCGTGGCCGGAGATGTCGGCGCCCTTTTCTATCAGCGGCCAAAACGCCTCCACGTTCGACGTGAGCTGGTCGTGGGCCGTGCCCAGTTCCTGAAGCTCGGGCCAGCGGTTCGAGTCCCCGCGGACGAACCCGGTCGCCTGAAGCGCTTCAAGCACGCCGTCGTTGTCGAAGTCGTCGAGCTTCGCGTCCCACGCCCAACCGCTTCGCGACAGCCCGAGCGCCTCGCCGCGGTTGACGTACGGGGCGACGCCCTCTTTCATCCGGCCGACCTCCCCGGTGCTGACGTAGGCCATCTGGCTCTCTTGCAAGCCGCCCGGCGCGGTGATGTTGCTGACGTAGATATCGGGGATGCGGTCGCCGTTCAGGTCGCCGAAGTCCACGCCCATGCCCTTGAATGAGTCCTGCCCCAGCACGTAAGACTTGGGGGTATCGAAGCGGCGCTCGCCTTCCAGCAGTTCGAAGCGGATGCGCCCGGGCGTAGACCTGTTCCAGAAGAGGCGGTCGGGTCCGAAGTCATGCGCGACGTAGACCTCCGGCAGCAGGTCTCCATCCAAATCGCATGCGCCGACGGCGAGCCCCCAGCCCCCACCGACGCCTTCGGGGAGCGCGTCGCGAACCTCTTCGTACGTGACCGAAGCGTTCTCGCCGCGCGCCGCGCCCGCCCAGCGGAAGATGCGCTCGCCGCCGCCGTTGGCCGCGTGCGAGAAGGATGCGGGCAGTTCCACGACGCCGGCCCCTTCCGGGTTGTAGAGTTCGGAGCCGTCTTTAAAGTAGTTGGCGAAGACGAGGTCGAGGTGACCGTCCCCGTCGAGGTCTGCCGTAGTCGCCGCGGTGGTCATCCAGACCTCGCCAACAGGGAAGATGTCGCGGACGGTATAACCGTCAACGCCGAGGGCGGCACTATCCGTCGGACGGCGGAGGAAGATCAGAGGAGTTCTCCCCGCGTAGTAAGCGACGATGTCCACGCGCCCGTCCTCGTTCACGTCTGACGGGAGCACGCCGAGCGGCGCCATCCGTTCGCGGTCGAAGAAGGGGCTTTGCTCAAGGGCGAACGGCGCGTAGCGGTCGCCGGTGCCCTTCAAGGGGGCGACGACGATCTGGTCGGTCCTCGTGTCGATGTAACAGGCGTCGTTAGAGAGGCCGTCACCGTCCAGGTCGTTGAGTGCGACGGCGGCCCCGACGGTCGAGAGGAACGAAGAGATGCGCCGGACGCTCGGGTGAACCCGCCGCTGTAGACGGACGGGCGGCCCGGCGACCTCGGTCACGGCCGAGCGCGAGAACTTGAAACGTGCCGCGGCCGCGCGCGCGCCACTCTCATCCGTAACCAGCGAAAACTTGAGCGCCACGAAGAGGGACGCCACGATGAGTGCCGCCGTGAGCGGCTTAACGTTGCGTCGTATCTGACTCGCGCTCGGGTGCATGGACTCGCCCTTCAGTTAACCACAGAGATACAGAGACACAGTTCAGAACACAGCTTTAAGCATTTAAGCTGTGTCGCTGTGGTTAATGCTCTTTATACTCACTCAAGCTGCCTTCGCTAATTCCCGTCGGCCCACGCCAGCGTCGGCAGAGTCCTGGTGACGACGCGCGTGTTGTAGCGTTCGACGTAGGCTTGGCGTTCGGGCATCGACGGGTTCGAGCGGGACGCGTCATACGGGTAGCGCTTCATCCCGTGGAAGGGCAGCGGCGCGACCTGTTCGGGGCTCGCGGAGTGGATGTTCATCTCCTTGCTGAAGCCGTCGGCGTAGAGCAGGAAGGTGCGCGTCCACCCTTCGGGCAGAGCGGGGAGCGCAGAGGCGTCGAACGAGAGGCTGATCTCGTCGCCCGCGCGCGAGACGACGAATATGTCGTCCGCGCTCTTCAGAAGCTCGCGCACGTCGCCCTCGCGCGTGAAGCTGCCCGTGAACGCCATCCACGGTGAGGCGAGCGAGACGCGTGCGTAATCGTAAGAGAGCGGCTCGCGCCCGTCCGGCCTCACCTCCGCCGAGAAGCCGCGCCAGCGCAAGGTGGCCGAGGCAGGGTCGAGGCGCGTCAGCTTCGAGGGGAAGTCGCCACCCGTCGCGACCTGAATCCGGTCCCAGTAGACGCGCATGTTCGTCAGGATTCTCACCTCGCGGCTCGCGCCGGTGAACTTGCCCGTCAGGTTAACGACCAACGTCTGCGGCCTCCCGATGGGGATGCCGATGTTCTCGACGACCGTGCGCCACTTCCCCTCTCCGTCTTTGACCTGAAGTGACGGCGGCCTCATCTCCAACCCGCGCTGTGACGCCGCGACGTTGTCGCTCGACCACGCGTAGTCCGTCCAGCCCGTCAGAAGAAGCAACGTCCGTCCAGCACCACCTTCATCCTTCCCCAGGTCGAGCGTCAGCTCGTGCGGCTCGGCGTAGCCGCGGATGGGGAGGAGTTTGAAATCGTCCGGGTACGTCCGGTCGAGTCGGGCGAGGCGCCCGAGCACGTCGTAGCCGTGCTCGTCGGTCGCCGCGGCGGGCGGGCGCGTGCCCTTCGCCGCGTAGAGCTTGAAGTCGGGCGGCGCGTCGCGCAGCCCCTCGTCCGGGTAGACCTCGACGCCCGCGGGGTGCGCGACGGCGACGAGTTGCAGGCGGTCTACGAAGAGCGCCTCTTCCAGCTCGTTCGTCACGCGCAGCTCGTAGCGGCCGTCCTTCTCTTTCAGTTGGTCGCCGCGGATGCGGACGTACTCGTCCGAGTCCGGCGTGTTGAAGGTGCCGGGCGCAATCCAGTCGCCCATCTCGCCGCCGCCCATGAAGTCCGTGATGAACTCGAAGCGCTCGCCGTTCCAAGCGTAGAGGAACGGGCACGACGAAGGCTTGCGGTCAAGCTCCGTGACCTTGAACGCGCCCGGCACGACGCCCGCGTCCGGCTTCGACGAGGCCGCCGACTGCGTCTCGGCCTGCACCACGCCCGAGGGCCAGAGTATCCGCACGGCGTCGGCCGAAGCGCGCTGCCCCAGTCCGAAGATTACGTCGGCGGGCGCGGGCGCAGGCGTGGCCGAGTAGCTCTCAAGTTTCTGTTGCAGACTGCCCGCGCGCAGCTCCACCTTCGCGCCGACCCCGCTGCGGTTGCTCACCTTCCCGGCGAGCCCGACGCGCAGCGAGCGGTTGCGGCTGCCGCCTTCGTTGCGCAGGAACGCCACGCGACTCGGCGTGCCGGCCAGAAGCGTTGTGAAGAGGAAGAGGTCAACGTCGCCGTCGCCGTCCACGTCGCCGGCGGCGAGCGAGCCGAGGAGCAGACCGGACTTAACGGCCGCGGCGGACAGATGATTGGAAGCCTTATCGCTCACGTCCGACCAGCCGTCGCCCGTGTTGCGTAGCACGCGCAGCGCGCCGCCCTTCGCGTCACGCCAACTGGTCACGAGGTCGAGCAGCCCGTCGTTGTCGTAGTCGAGGAACTGCGCCGCGGCAGGCTCGCCCGCCTGCGACAAGGGCCACGCGTTCATACGGAAGCGGCCTCGGCCGTCGCTCAGCGCGAACTCGCCCGCACCGCCCGCGCGCGAGAAGTAGAAGTCCGTGAACCCATCCTTGTTAACGTCGCCCGCGGCCACGGGGCCGAGGCCGCCGCCCTTCAGTTCGAGCCCCGCCTCGGCCGCGACGTTGCGGAAAGTGCCGTCGCGCAGGTTCTTCCAGAGCGCGGGCGGCCCGTCGGAGCCTACGACGAGCAGGTCAACGTCGCGGCGGTTGTCGAAGTCGGTCGGGACGACGGCGCCCGCGCGGCCCGCGGGCGGCGCACGTTGGAATACGCCATCGAACACCCGCGCTG
>CAXTSK010000002.1:25965-40040 GCA_964246655.1 uncultured Pyrinomonadaceae bacterium | reverse complement strand
GCGCGGGCGAGCGCCGCGTCGTGGTACGGCTTTCGAGCGCACACCTGCTCGGCGTCGTGCGCCGGCGGTAGGCGCGGTGCGGCGGCCGCGTCGCCGAATTGCCGGGCGGCTCCTGCGTCGAAAGACGCCGCGGCCTCCTGCACTTCCGTCCACATATTGAAACAGGTAGCGACGACGAAACGTAACACCCTGTCCGCCGCTTGGGTTGTCAAAGGGCGGCGGGCGGTCTTTTCGGGGAAATAGGTTGAAAATGGCGTCGGCGGAACCTACAATCAGGGAGGCGTCCTCGCGGCCGGCGGAAGGCGCAACGGCGCGCGCGCCGTGGGCATCCAAAGCAAGCCCGACTGCCGTATAAAAACAGCGGCTCGCTCCCTTGAGAGTCGGCGGCCGGGCGGCACTTCGAGGGGTTCGGCGGGGAGCGACAAAAGACGCCGTTTGGGTTATCATCGGCGTCGGAGGCGTAGAAGATTTTGAGTTCCACTGCGAGACAACTGATTTTCTGGGTGCTCATCCTGGTCGGCGCCGTGATGCTCTATTCGTTCGTGACGAACCGCACGGCGAAGAACGCGCAGGAGAAGAACATCACCGAGCTGCGGGCGCTCATCAACGACACCAAGGTCGAGAAGCTGACCATCAAGCCGACCGAGGCCGTCGCCATCGAGAAGGGCTCGAAGGCAGAGATTCACACCAAGCTCGGCAACTCTGACCAGCAGAACGAGTTGATGAACCTCGCCGCCTCGAAGGGCATTGCCGTCGAGGACGAGACCGCCGCGGGCAACGGCGCCTTCTGGTCGATCCTGATGTGGTGGGGGCCTGTCCTGCTGCTGGTCGGCTTCTGGATCTTCATGCTGCGCCAGATGCAGTCGGGCGGCAACAAGGCGCTCTCGTTCGGCAAGTCGCGCGCGAAGCTCTTGAACAACCAGCAGAAGCGCGTGACGTTCAAGGACGTGGCCGGCGTGGACGAGGCCAAGGAGGAGCTTCAGGAGATCATCGAGTTCCTCAAGGAGCCGCAGAAGTTCCAGAAGCTCGGCGGCCGCATCCCGAAGGGCGTGCTCTTAGTCGGCCCCCCGGGGACGGGCAAGACCCTGATGGCGCGTGCGGTGGCGGGCGAGGCCAACGTCCCGTTCTTCTCCATCTCGGGTTCTGACTTCGTGGAGATGTTCGTCGGCGTCGGCGCCTCGCGCGTGCGCGACCTCTTCGAGCAGGGCAAGAAGAACGCGCCGTGCATCATCTTCATCGATGAAATTGACGCGGTCGGCCGTCACCGCGGCGCGGGCTTAGGCGGCGGACACGACGAGCGCGAGCAGACCTTGAACCAGCTCCTCGTCGAGATGGACGGCTTCGAGTCGAACGACGGCGTCATCATCATGGCTTCGACGAACAGGCCCGACGTGCTTGACCCGGCGCTGCTGCGGCCCGGCCGCTTCGACCGCCGCGTCGTCGTGCCCCGGCCCGATGTCCGCGGGCGCGAAGGCATTCTTAAAGTTCACACGCGCAAGATTCCGCTCGGCGAGGACGTTGAGATCAGCGTCATCGCGCGCGGGACGCCGGGCTTCACCGGCGCAGACCTCGCCAACCTCGTCAACGAGGCGGCCTTGAACGCGGCGCGCTACAACAAGAAGATCGTCAACATGGCGGACTTCGAGCTGGCGAAGGACAAGGTCCTGATGGGCGCCGAGCGCAAGTCGATGGTCATCACCAACGAGGAGAAGCGCGTCACCGCCTACCACGAGGCCGGGCACACGCTCGTCGGCCTGAAGGTGCCGAACGCAGACCCCGTCCACAAGGTGACGATCATCCCGCGCGGCATGGCGCTCGGCGTGACGCAGCAGTTGCCCGAGGGCGACCGCCACAACTACACGAAAGAGTACCTGCTCGGCCAGATCGCCATCCTGATGGGCGGCCGCATCGCCGAGGAGGTCTTCCTCGGCAGCATCACCACGGGCGCTTCGAACGACATCGAGCGCGCGACCGAGCTGGCCCGCGCGATGGTCTGCGAATACGGCATGTCGAACCTCGGGCCGCTCACCTTCGGCAAGAAGGAGGAGCAGATTTTCCTGGGCCGCGAGATTTCTCAGCACCGCGACTTCTCCGAGGACACGGCGATCAAGATCGACCAGGAGGTCAAGAAGCTCGTCGGCGACCAATACGAGCGCGCGCGCAACATCGTCGAGGAGAACCGCGAGACGATGATCCGGCTGGCCGAGACGCTGCTCGACCGCGAGACGCTCGACGCCGTCCAGATTCGTCGCATCATCGCGGGCCTGCCGCTCGACGACGACGACACCTCGTCGCGCAAGGACGACTCCGACCGGCCGCAGCTCAAGGAGCCCGCGGCCAACCCGCTCAAGCCCATCCTGCCACCGATTACCGGCGGCAACCCGGCCCCGGCCTAAAGGCGCGGGGCGAAGGGAAAGGTTGAAAGGGGAAGGGGATGAAACCTCTTCCCCTTTTCTTTTACGCGAAGGCGAGGAAGCTGCGTCTCTTCACTTTCGCGCCTTCGGTTTTTCTGTTAAGTAAGCACGTATGATTGTCGCCCTGACGAGGGAGCCGGCACGCGCTCTGGACGCGTGCGAGTTGAAGTACAGGGAGCGCGAGCCGATTGACGCGGTCGCGGCCGCCGCGCAGCACAGGGGTTATTGCGCGGCGCTTGAGGCGTGTGGCGCGCGCGTCGTCACGCTGCCTGCCGTCGATGAACTGCCGGACAGCGTCTTTGTCGAAGACACGGCGATTGTGCTCGACGAGGTCGCGGTGCTGACGCGCCCCGGCGTCGAGTCGCGGCGCGGCGAGGTGAGTTTGATAGAGCCGGAGGTGGCGCGGCTTCGCAGCGTAGTACGTGTCGAGCCGCCCGCGACGCTCGAAGGCGGCGACGTGCTGCGTCTCGGACGGACGCTCTACGCGGGGCTCTCGCCGCGGACGAACGCGGAGGGCGTTGCGGAACTGCGCCGCCTCGTCGCGCCGCACGGTTATGAAGTCGTCGCGGTCGAGCCGCGCGGCTGCCTGCACCTGAAGACCGGCTGCTCCGCGCTCGACGAAGAGACGGTGCTCGTCAACCCCGACTGGGTGGACGCCGCAATCTCCCGCGGGCGCGCGGTCTTGGCCGTGGACGCGTCCGAGCCCTGGGCCGCGAACGTCTTGAGCGTCGGCGGCCCGGTCTGCGTGAGCGCCGCCTTCCCGCGCACGGCCGAGATGCTCGCGCGCCGCGGTTACGACGTGCGCACCGTCGAGGTCTCCGAGTTCGCGAAGGCCGAGGGCGCGTTGACCTGCATGAGCCTTCTCTTCCGACAGCCCTGAGCATGGAGAATATTTCGGTTGAGACTAATATTGAGGCGCGCGTGTGGAGGCTCGCGCGCAGGAGCTTGACTTGGGGCGCGCGCACGCTCGTGATGGGCGTCCTGAACGTGACGCCCGACAGCTTCAGCGACGGCGGGCGCTTCTACGAACGAGGGTGGGCGCTT
Source organism: uncultured Pyrinomonadaceae bacterium (assembly GCA_964246655.1). Classification (GTDB taxonomy): domain Bacteria; phylum Acidobacteriota; class Blastocatellia; order Pyrinomonadales; family Pyrinomonadaceae; genus QHXN01. The sequence goes on along the minus strand of CAXTSK010000002.1, from coordinate 36,582 downwards.
GAGCACGCCGAGCGTCTGGTCGCCGAAGGCGCAGACATCCTCGACGTGGGCGGCGAGTCCACGCGGCCGGGGAGCGCCGACGTAGACGCGGAAGAGGAGACGCGGCGCGTCGTGCCGGTCGTCGAGGCGCTCGCCGGGCGCGTCGGCGTGCCCGTCTCGGTTGACACGACGAAGGCGTCTGTCGCGCGCTCCGCGCTCGCGGCGGGCGCGGAGATAGTCAACGACATCTCGGGCCTGCGCTTCGAGCCCGCGCTCGCCGAAGAGGCCGCGCGCGCCGGTGCCGGGCTCGTCCTCATGCACTCGCTCGGCGAGCGCGCGACGCTGCACGCGCTCCCGCCGGTCGAAGACGTTCTGGGCGAGGTCAGGAACTCCCTGCGCGTGAGCGTCGAAGAGGCCGCGCGGCGCGGCGTCGCCCGAGAAAGCATCGCCGTAGACCCCGGCTTCGGCTTCGGCAAGAGCCACGAACAGAACGTCGAACTGCTCGCGCGCCTCGACGAAATTGCCGCGAGCTTCCCCGACCTCCCGGTTCTCGTCGGCACCTCCCGCAAGCGCTTCGTCGGCACGCTGCTCGGCGGCGCGCCCGTCGAAGAGAGGCTGCCCGGCACGATGGCGACCGTCGCCGCGGCGGTGCTGCGCGGCGCTTCGATAGTCCGCGTCCACGACGTGCGCGCCGCCGTCGAGACCGTGAGGGTGATAGACGCGATAAAGGCCGTCAACCGTCAACCGTGAGCCGTCAACCGTGACGAGATTAAACCCAGTTCTTATCTCGTCACGGTTCACGGTTTACGCCGTCTGCTTCGTATGTTACGTTCAAACCGATGCTGCTGAGTAAGAGACTATTAAGCGCGGCCGCGCTCGCGTGCCTCGTCCTGCTCGCGTCGGGCTTCCGCGGCTGCGGGTATAAGGCCGTGACGAAGTCGGGGCTGCCCGGGCACATCAAAACCGTGGCCGTGCCCGCGTTCCAGAATCAGGCATTGCGCTACAAGATCGAGTCGCGCTTTACCGACTCCGTCATGCGCGAGATTCTGCGGCGCGGCAAGGGCCTGCGCGTGCAGAGCGAGACGAAGGGCGCCGACGCCGTCGTGGACGGCACCATCAAGAGCTTCGCCTTCTACGGCGTGCTGCTCGACACGCGGGGCCGCGCGCGCATCTTCGAGGTGACGATCACGGCCGCCGTCACCGTCCGCGACCAGGTCACCAACCGCGTCCTCTACGACAACCAGGACTACGTCTACCGCGGCGAGTTCGAGTTCACGGACGACCCGCGCTCCTTCTTCAACGAGGAAGACCCCGCGGTCGAGCGCCTCTCGCGCAGCTTCGCCGAGAGCCTCGTCTCCACCCTCGTCAACGGCTTCGGCGTCAACGAAGAACCCTGATGCCCACGCTCACGCGCGAAGAACTGAGGGGAGAACTGAAGGCCGGGAAGGTGGGGCCGCTCTACCTGCTCTTCGGGCCGGAGGACTACCTGCGCGACGCGGCGGCGCGCGTCATCGCGGACACAGCTTTGAAAGACGCGCCGCTCCGCGAGTTCAACGAGTCGAGCTTCAGCCTCACGTCGGGCGACGTGCAGCACGCCATCGCGGCCGCCGAGCAGATGCCGATGATGGGCGGGCGCCGCGTCGTGCGCGTCACAGACTTCGGACGCCTGCGCGAGGCGGACGAGGGGGCTCTGACGCGCTACGTCACGCGGCCCTTCGAGAGCTCGACCGTCATCTTCGTCGCGGACAACCTCGACAAGCGGCTCAAGCTGAGCAAGACGCTCCTCGACGTTTGCCGGAGCGTCGAGTTCGCCGAGTTGAAGGACGCGGAGCTGGCCGCGTGGGCGCGCGACAGGTTGAAGCACCTCGGCGCGCAGGCCGAAGAGCGCGCGCTGCGTCAGACCATCGCGCTCGCCGGCCCGAGTGTGCGCCGGATCGCGACAGAACTGGAGAAGCTCGCGACGGCCGCGCTGCCCGGCGGGCAGGTGACTGTGGAGCTTGTAGACGAGCTGGTCGGGCGCTCGCGCGAGCTTTCTAACTTCGAGCTGGCCGACCAGATCAGGGCGCGCGACCGGTGGGGGGCGCTGGAGACTCTGCGCAAGTTACTGGACGACGGCGCCGAGCCCGTCATGCTCCTGGGGCTGCTGGCGAGCAATTTCCACCGGCTCGCGCTCGCCAAAGAATTGATGACGCGCGGCGCGCCCGAGCAGGAGGTCTTCCGCGTCGTCAACATGCCCTTCAGTCAGCGTAAAGAGTTCCTCGCCACCGCGCGCCGCGCCGACGCGCACGAACTCGCGCGCCGCATCTCGCGCATCGCCGAGGCCGACCTCGCCATCAAGACCTCGCTCGGCGGCGGCGGCGAACGTGGCTCCCGCCTCCAACTCGAAATGCTCGTCTGCGAGCTGTCGGCGTAACCACATCCTTTAAAAGTCGAGCGGCTTCAGGTCGGAGTCGAGCCAGTAGGCGCGCGCCTTGTCCGATTCGAGGCGCTCTTTGCTGTAGTAGTCGAAGACGACGCGCGGGTCGGCGCACGTCTCCGACAACTCGTTGGCGAGTTCCGCGAGGCCGCGCGCCCTGTCCGCCCGCCCCGCGAACGCTTGGACGCGGCGCATCCAGAAGACCGTCAGCGTCTCGTGGTAGACGCCGGAGAGCCCGTGATGCTCGACGAAGCGGTGCAGCCCTTGCCGCATGCGTTCGAGCGCCACGTGATATGGTGAGTCGAGGAGGTAGACCAGCGCGACCGCAAGGTGCAGGCGATGTTTGAAATCGTCCGGCGAGAACTCGCACGACTCGAACCTACGCACCACCTCCGAGACCTCCTCGTCGCTTCCGTAAGGCGCAACCTGATTCGTCATTCTTCCGCCCCCGTCGCCCGACTTTCGGGCAGCAAAAAGCGAGGCAGGCCGCCTCGGCGACGGCCTGCCTCGCTTTGATTGAAATGTTCGGGCGGCTTACTTGCCCGACTCGTTCACGCGAACCGTGAGGCGCGACTTGTAGCGCGCGGCCGCGTTGCGGTGGAGCACGCCCTTCTGCACGGCCTTGTCGATGAGCGAGACCGTAGCGGGCAGAAGCGCCTGCGCCGACCCCGCGTCGCCCGACTCCATCGCGGCGCGCAGCTTCTTGATTCCCGTGCGCAGGCGCCCGCGGTTGCCGCGGTTGATGTCGCGGCGCTTCTCGTTCTGGCGCACGCGCTTCTCGGCTGACTTGTGATTAGGCATCTCTCGATTAACTCCGTCTGTCCTTAGTTCTCGTCTGAAAGCTCGCCGGGGCACACTGTCGAGAATCTGCCCGCCAGAGCAAAGCCCAAAGTATAGGGAGCCGGCGCACCCGTGTCAAGGCGCCGCGGCGGGCGCGAAAACCGCTTTCACTGTCCGCAGGCGCACAACCCGCGGCGCCCTCACGCACGCTTTCGTTGACACCCCCGCCCGCCGTGTTGTAGCGTCATTTCTGCAATGAAAGAGAGAGTTTCTTCGTCCCTCATCCGCCCCCGGCACCGCCGCGCCGAATCGTCCCCGCGAGAAGGAGAAGAGAGCGCCTTTTGAAGAAGATCGAGCTTCCGCCGCGAGCCGTCGAGACGCTCTTCGGCGTCCACGACCAGAACATCAAGCACCTGGAATCACTCCTCGACGTGCGCGTGGACGCGCGCGGCCAAGACCTTTCGCTCGACGGCAACCCCGACGACGTGGAGACCGCCGGGCGCATCATCGAGGACTTCGCCGCGCTCTTCCGCGAGGGCAAGACCTTCACCGACAAGGAACTCCGCGAAGCCTTCGCCCAGATCGCCGAAGACCGCGCCTACACGCTGCGCGACTACTTCACCAAGGCGCGCTTCAACCCCGCCGGCAAGAAGCAGGTCGCGCCGAAGTCGGCCAACCAGCGCCGCTACATCGAGGCCATCCAGTCCAACGACATCGTCTTCGGCATCGGCCCGGCCGGCACGGGTAAAAGCTATCTGGCGGTCGCGATGGCCGTGCAGGCTTTAACTCAAAAGCAGGTCAGCCGCATCGTCCTCGCGCGCCCCGCCGTCGAGGCCGGCGAGCGCCTGGGCTTCCTCCCCGGCGACCTTCAAGAAAAAGTTGACCCCTACCTCCGCCCCCTCTACGACGCTCTCTTCGACCTCATGGACGCCGAGCGCGTCGCCAAGATGCTCGAAAAGCGCATCATCGAAGTCGCCCCCCTGGCATTCATGCGCGGAAGGACGTTGGGGGATGCTTTCGTCATCCTCGACGAAGCGCAGAACACGACGAGCGAGCAGATGAAGATGGCGCTGACGCGCATCGGGTTCGGGTCGAAGGCGGTCATCACGGGCGACGTGACCCAGATCGACCTGCCGACGGGCAAGCGCAGCGGGCTGGTCGAGGCCGAGCGCATCCTCTCGAAGGTCGAGGGCATCGAGTTCGTCTACTTCACAGACAAGGACGTTGTCCGCCACCGCCTCGTCCAACAGATCATCAAGGCTTACGAGTCGCAGTCGGCCAGCTCTAAGAGTGAAGTGTGAGCTGTTGGCTGTTAGCTTTTAGCTTCGACCCCGGACGGGCAAGAGCTAAAAGCTAAAGGCTGACAGCTTCTCCTATTTCATGACCCATGATTGAAGTCGTGAACCGTCAGCGGAAGGTGCGGGTGGATGAGGGTCGTTGGCGGACGTATGCGGAGAGGGCTTTGAGAGTTGTGCCTGCTAACGGCGCGGGGGCGACGTTGGCGTTCGTGTCGGATAGGGCGATGCGGGAGTTGAATAAGCGTTGGAGGGGGAAGCGGGGGACGACGGACGTGTTGTCGTTTCCGGCGGAGCAGGAGGAGTTTGAGAAGGGAGAAGGGGTGAGTTTGGGGGACGTGATCATCTCCGTCGAGCAGGCGGCGCGGCAGGCGGCGGAGCACGGGTTGGATTTTGAGAATGAGGTTGAGCAGCTCATCCTGCACGGGCTGCTGCACCTGTGCGGGTACGACCACGAGCGGGACGGCGGCGAGATGAACGCGTTGGAGCTGAGGCTGCGCCGCCGGCTCGGGATATAATCTTTGGTAAATAGTGAATGGTAAATAGTGAATGGAGGCCAGCCAGTGTTCAAATTAGGCCGCCGGGCCGACAGGTTTTAACTATTCACCATTTACCATTTACCATTCACCGACTATGGAGACTGAGCTAGAAATCGGGGCGGGCCTGGTGCTGCTGTTGGTGCTGATCTTCCTCTCGACGGTGGACGTGGCGTTCGGGCAGTTGAGCGACGTGGGGCTCAGGCGCCTGACGGGCGAGCGCGAGGAGCGGCCGGGTCGCTCCGTCAAGTTCCTCGGCGAGGTGCTGGAAAACCGGCCGCGCTTCCGCTTCACGTTGAACGCGGCGATCCAGGTCGTGCTGGTCGCGGTGGTCGTGCTCGTCACGTCGGTCTGTTATCAGCTGCTCGGCGAAGAGCGCCGGTTCCTGCTCATCGCGTTCTTCATCGCGCTGGCGCTGACGATACTCTTCCGGCAGGTCATCCCGCGTTTGCTCGCGGCGGGGAACCCGGAGCGGACGCTTTTGACGCTGCTCCCGCTCTACCGTCCCTTCTACGGCGTGCTTTCGCTCGTCGCGACGCCGCGGCAGATGGCGGCCGAGCGCTCGCGGCGCGGCGGCGGCGACGACATACATCTCACGCGCATCGCCGCTGAGAACGCTGAGTCGGACGACGACGACAACGGCGGCGACATCCAGGCGCTCATCGACGTGGGCGAGGAGGAGGGCATCCTCGAAGAGGAAGAGGGCGAGCTCATCCAGTCCATCATCGAGTTCGGCGAGACGCGGGCGGGTGAGGTGATGACGCCGCGCACGGACATCGTCGCGCTGCCGCTCTCGGCCACCGTGCGCGAGGCGCGCGACATGATGGAGGAGTCGAAGTACTCGCGCCTACCCGTCTACCGCGAGCAGATCGAGGACGTGGTCGGCATCATCTACGTCCGCGACCTGCTCTCGTACTGGGCCGAGGGGCGCGAGGACGAAGAGATAGAGCCGCTGCTCCGGCCCGCCTATTTCGTCCCCGAGACGAAGTCCGTTGACGAGCTGCTCGAAGAGATGCAGAAGACGCACGTCCAGCTCGCGCTCGTCATCGACGAGTACGGCGGGCTCGCCGGGCTGCTCACCGTCGAGGACATCCTTGAAGAGATCGTCGGCGAGATAGAGGACGAGGACATCGAGAGCGAAGACATCGTCGAGATCGTCGAGGCGGACGGTGGCTACTACGACGTGCTCGGCTCGACGGAGGTCGGGAAGATCGAGCGGCTGCTGGATTTGGAGATCGCGGACGACGACTTCACGACCATCGCCGGGCTCGTCATCAACGAGTCGGGGACGGTGCCGCAGCCGGGCACGCGCCTCAACTTCCGCGGCCTCGACGTTGAAGTCCTGGAAGCGGACGAGCGCCGCATCAACCGCCTCCGCCTCCGCCGCACGCAGGAGGACAACGGGCAGGCGGCGGCGGCCGAATAGTTCTATCCAGCAAACACGTTCCACAGGGGAAGAATGGCGAAGAAGAAGAGCAGCAAGTACCTTTCGGGGCGGCGCATCGACCCGCGGGCGATTGAGGGCGGCGAGACGGTGGCCGACCTGGTGGACGAGACCTTTCTCGCGTACAACGCGGCGCGCCTGCGCGAGGCGTGCCAGTTGTTCACGCGGAAGATGCTTGAGCCGGACGTGACCGTCGGACTCTCCATCACGGGCGCGCTGACGCCGGCGGGCCTGGGCATTTCGGCGCTCATCCCGCTGATGCGCGCGGGCTTCGTGGACTGGGTCATCACGACGGGCGCGAACCTTTATCACGACACGCACTTCGGCATCGGGCTCGCGCTGCATCAGGGAAGCACGTCCATCTCGGACGTGACTCTGAGGGAAGAGGAGGTCGTGCGCATCTACGACATCTTCTTCGACTACACGGTGCTGCTCGACACGGACGCCTTCTTCAGGCGTTTAATCGAGGGCGAGGAGTTTCAGCGGCCGATGTCCACGGCCGAGTTTCACAACCTCTGCGGCAAGTACGTGCTCGAACGCGAGCGCAAGCTGGGGATTGAGAACAAATCTTTCCTCGCCGCCGCGTACGAGTTCGGCGTGCCGCTCTACACTTCGAGCCCCGGCGACTCGTCCATCGGCATGAACGTCGCGGCCAAGGCCATACAAGGCAACAAGCTCGCCTTCGACCCGTCGGCCGACGTGAACGAGACGGCCGCGCTCGTCCTCGCCGCCAAGCGCGGCGCCATCCACAGCAAAGGCGACAGGGGGAAGAAGCACGGCGGCAAGTCCGCGGTCTTCATCCTCGGCGGCGGGAGTCCGAAGAACTTCATGCTCCAGACCGAGCCGCAGATACAGGAGGTCTTAGGCATCGACGAGCGCGGGCACGACTACTTCCTGCAAGTCACCGACGCGCGCCCCGACACGGGGGGCCTTTCGGGGGCGACGCCGGGCGAGGCCGTCTCGTGGGGTAAGGTTGACCCGGAGCGTTTGCCCGACGCGGTCGTCTGCTACGTTGACTCGACCATCGCGCTGCCCGTCGTCACCTCCTACGCGCTCGCGCGCCACGAGCCGCGCCCGCTCAAACGCCTCTACGACCGCCGCGGGGAGTTGATGGAACTGCTGCTGTCCGAGTACGAAAAATCTGAGAGAAGGTAAGGGAAAGTAAATAGTGAATGGATAAAGGCAGAATCCATTTACCATTCACCATTCACCAGAAGCCAATGGTTAAAACGATCAAGGACGACCAGCCGCGCACGTACTTCGACTGCACGAAGTGCCCGGCCTTCTGCTGCTCGATCTACGAGCGCGTGCAGGTGACCAAGCGAGACATCACGCGCCTCGCCAAGCACTTCGGCGTCACCTTCGAGCAGGCGCGCCGCCGCTACACGAAGCAGTGGGAGGACGAGCGCGTCCTCAAGAGGGTCAAGGACACGATCTTCCCCGAGACCTGCATGTTCCTCGACCAGGAGAAGCGCGGCTGCACCATCTACCACGCGCGCCCGGCCGTCTGCCGCGAGTACCCTGACCGCGTGCGCTGCGCCTACTACGACGTGCTTCAGTTCGAGCGCCGACAGCAGGCCGACGACACCGTCATCCCCCTCGTCCAGATTACCTTCCACGAGGTCAAGAAGGGACCGAAAGCTGACGACAAGTGCGAGAAGGTCTGAGAGTAGCAGCCCGAGAAGTGATGAGTGATGAGTGATAAGTGATAAGATGTGCGCGAAAGGGCGCCGGGCTTTTTCTTATCACTTATCACTCATCACTTATCACCTGTTTGGAGGTGTTCAGAAGATGCGAGAAATTTTGACGAAGATGGTAGGGAAGAAGATCGATCTGTTCTGCGGCGGCACGTCGAGCCTGAGGGGAAAGCTCGTCAAGGTGGACGAGGGCGTGGCGCACCTGGTGGACGAGGACGACCAGATGTTCTACGTCTCCATCGAGCGCATCGTCGTCTTCAGCGAGACCAAGTCGGGCGACCAGCGCGCCGGCTTCAAGGCCGTCGGCTTCCGCAGCAAATAGGCGACCGCGACGCGGCCGGGTTCAAGGCGCAGGCCGAACAAGACATCCGCCCGACCCCTCTCCGGAGGGCGTCGGCCTGACGTGTGTTCGGAAGTTCGGCGCTAAACCTTTACCTGCCCGCGGAGGCGACCAACGTCGCCATCGGCACGCGGCGGAAGCCGTTGATGCGCTTCGTCCAGTAATCGTCGAAGCGCGAGTAGACGACGCCGCGGCTCGTCGAGGCGTGGTAGAAGCCGTTCTCGTCGGCGACGATGCCGACGTGGTGCAGGTTGTTGAAGAAGACCAGCGTGCCGAACTTGTACTTCTCGTCCTCGGTCGGCGGCGCGAACTCTTGCCAGAAGGTGCGCACCGAGCTGCGCTCGAACGGCACGCCCGCCTGCTGGAAGACGCTCCACACGAAGCCCGAGCAGTCGTAACGATTCGGCCCCTCCGTCCCCATCCTGTAAGGCGTCCCCAAACGCTCCTCAATCGCCGTCAACATCGAACGCTCGAAGAAACCCAGCTTGGCCGTCGGCACGCCGAACTGCGGCTTCGAGGGCGCGGGCTCAGCCTCGTCCTCCGAAGCAGAATCCACGACGAAGATGTCGTTTTCGAGCTTCGGACGGCCCTGAGCTTCCGTCATGGTCGTGGGCTGCTCGGCGGTCGCCTGGCGCGGGCGCGTGGCGGTCTGCGCCTGTGCCGAGAGCGCGAGCAAGGTCAGGGCGAACGTGGCCGCGAGCGGCCGGGGGAACAGTCTGCAAAAAGACATCTAGGGGAACGGTCTCCTCTGCGAAAGTCTACTGATTGCCTTGGGGTATTGCTTTGCTTGAGGTGGAGGCGTTATTCCTTCGGTATCAACGCCTGAAATCCATACTACACAATAGTTACGGGCGCGCCCACAACCAATGTGACTGTTTCGTGACGACGCAGCGAGACCTCCTCAAGATTTGGACGGAAAGGGGACGTGACTTCGTTCATCCTGAAGGCAAAAGCACGGGTTCGGTACGACTTTCGGTGACGCGTCTCACATAAACTCTTTTCCCGTAGAAATTTCCGGGCGCGGCGTGATAGCATGCGCCGCCATAAAGGAGACCGCATTTATGCTTTTCGTCGAGAGCAGGACGGCCGACCTCAACGTCGAAAAACAGCTACGTACGCCCGTCCTCGAAGCCCTCCGGCAGCGCGGATTCGTCCCGCTGATTCGATCTGCGCGCCTGCACTTCTTCGAGCAGGCCGCGGCCGGCCCGGAGCACGCGCGCGAGCTTGAGCGTGCGCTGGAAGAACGCGCCGCGGCCGAAGGCGAGGAGCCTTACGTGCGCGGCGACGTGTTCTGCTTCGACGACTTCGTTCACTATCTCATCTTCGGCGACGGCTTCGGCAGCGGCGCGGGGCTGCGCGCGGGCGTAGTCTACGACGCCGAGACGGTCGCGCCTGCCGAGCGGCTCGAAGTTTTCTGCCTCAACATTCAAGAGGCGTACGAGGAGGCCGCGCGCGCGTCCGAGGGTTCGGCCGACGGCACGGAAGCGGCGCGGCGTTTAGAGTGGCGGGCGCGCGAGGGGCAGACGCACGACGCCTTCAGTCAAGGCAGAGTCGAAAACCCTTCGGACGCGGCGCCGCAGCAAGCCTCCGTCACGCCGGAGCGTGCGCGCGGGGTGGAGATTCTTGAAGACGCGGCCGCGCGCGGTTTCCTACAGCGTTTGGGCGAGGCGCATGTGGACGGCCGCGCCGCGGAGTTCGTCGCGGCCGGGCGCGGGCCGGAGCAGGAGTCGTTCGTGGCGAGGCTCGCGGGCGCGGGGCGCGTGCGGCGCGAGGTGCAGGTCAGTTGCCGCAAGGACGGGCACTCACTCTTCCGTCTGCCTTCGACGGAGGCGCTCTCAATCGTCACGGCGAGCAACGCCGTGTGCAGCGTGTGCGGCTCGGCCGTGGCCGACGAGCGCGCCGAAGAGCTTGTGACGCCGACGCCGCTCGCCTCCACACTGTTGAAGGACGGCGCGTGGCTCGTGAGCAGCCTGCGCGCGATCCTCGCATCCCTGGGCGTGCCCGAAGGCCAAACGTCAACACTTTCAACGCAGGCCGAGGGCGAGGCGCGGTTGGTCGCGCACGTCTCGGGCGAGCCGTTCCTCTTCATCCTGCGCGACGGCGACTTCGCGGGCGCGCACGCGCGGCGTG
>CAXTSK010000002.1:24065-25907 GCA_964246655.1 uncultured Pyrinomonadaceae bacterium | reverse complement strand
AGCACGCGAGGCGCCGCGCGCGGGCGGGTGGCGAGACGGAAGTCGTCTTCGTCCAAGGGCTCGACACGGCGGCGGACGAGCTGCGCCCGCTGGTCGAGCGCGTCGCGCAGGACGCGCTCACGCGCGAGCTGTACGAGCTGGACGCCGACGCGGGCTTCGACGTGGGTTACGCGCTCGCCGCGCGCTTCCGCCTCATGCAGCAGCGCCGCGACGGCGCGCTCCAGAACCTCGCCGCCTCCGCCGCGGGCGCCCTCGCCGGTAACTTTTAGACAGGAGCCCTCCCTCACGGTCGGGCTACTGCCACGGACTATTACCGTCCACGGCTGCCAATTTGACGCGAAGGTTGAAAGTGCTATTGACAACCGTCTCGCCGTCGCGCGAATCTTAAGGCAGCAAGTGCCGCCCCCCAGTGCGGTGTAACCTTTCGGCCCTGAAGTTAAGAAGATGAACAACCGCTCTTTTCTGCTCTTGAGTCTAACGGCCGCGGTGTTTGCGCCCGCACTCGACGCGCGTGCGCAGCAGGCCGAGCCGTCACCGGTCTTCACGCGTCCGCGCGTCGTCAGCGCCTCGCAGCAGTCCGCGCCGGTCGCGACGCAGACGCCCGCGCCCGTACGCGTGCCGCAACAGCCGGTCGGGGACGTTCAGCAAGGGCCGACGCCCGGGCCGTCTGCTTCGCCTGTGCCGTCTCCGACGCAGGCCGTGCCGCAGTACGTCGCGCCGACCGCGCCCTTGCAGCCGGCGCACCCGCCTTCGCTCTCGAAGTTCCGCGAGCGGACGGCCGAGGCGCAGAAACTTCTGAAGTCGCGCCTGACGCTCACGTCCGCGACGCCCAACACGGCCTTCGTCACGCTCGCCGCGCTCGAAGAGGGCTCTTCGAAGATTCACACGTTGAGCCTGCCGAAGGAGACCTTTCTCAAGCTCGGGGCGGACGTGGTGTTGACGACAACGCAGGGCTTGAACGTGCGCTTGCAGGTCGTGCGCCCGAACTACGTCAACACGGCGGTCGTCGTCTCCGACGCCGCGACGGGCAAGCAGTTGACGCCGCTCGTCGTCGAGTATCCCATCGAGAAGTTCGGGCGCTTCCGCGAGATGGCCTACTACACCTCGGCGCACCCGGCGCTCGTCTCGCAGGAGGTGTCGAAGCACGGGCAGAGTTACGTACGCAACATGCTCGACCTCGCGGCGCAGCGCCTCAAGGACAAAGGCAAGATCATCTCGCCCGAGACCGTGGACATCGCCGAGCGCCTCTGCCTCGTCGAGCACGTCGATCACGACCGCTTCCGCCGCGAAGACCGCAAGCGAGTCTACGAAGAGGTCTACGCGCTATACTCTCTGAACGAGTTGGACACGTACCGCTACTCGGTCAGCTCGGCGGGCGCGGGCGGCATGGTGCAGATGATCCCCTCGACGTACCAGATGGTTCGTCGCGCGCACCCGGCCGTCGGTCTGAACCCGGACTTCGTCGCCGGGATGCGCAACCATGGCAATGCGCTCGAAGCGATGCTGCTCTACATGCAGGACACCTGGAACGGGCTGGCGCTCAACGAGGACGTGCTCGACGCGCTGGCGAACAAGACGGCGACGCGCGCGGAGTTGGCCGCCGCCGGCTACAACTCGAACCCCGCGCGCCTGCCGCTCTACCTCCGACGCGGCGGCACGGCCTGGAAAGTTTTGATACCGCGCGAGACGCAGATATACCTGTCGATTTACTCTTCCGTCGAAGGGCTCATGCAGTTCAAGAACCGCGGCAGCAATTCCGCGCAGCCCACGCCGCAGCGGGTCGCAGCAGGAACGTCGCAAGAGTAGGGAAGCACGGCTCGGAACCTTAACGCCGAGGTGGGG
>CAXTSK010000002.1:12378-23998 GCA_964246655.1 uncultured Pyrinomonadaceae bacterium | reverse complement strand
GTTTAAGCTTTACTGTCCTCGCGCTCAAGCGAGGCGCGATCCCAGTGGGCTTGGGTCGCGGCCGCTTCGTAGGTGGTTTGAAGGAAGTCGAGGAGCGCGGCGTCGGGGTCTTCGGACGCGCGGACGGCCTCGTAAGGCAGGACGAACTCCTTAAAGTCCGTGTTGTAGTAAGCCGCTTCGGGGCCGACGCGCGCGGCGTTGAAGCCCTCGGGCTCGGGGTAGGCGTAGGAGTAGAAGATCGGCTCGGGGAGTGCCGGGCCGCCGGGCCAGAAGCCCGCGCTTGAGACCTCGTGCGAGTAAGCCTCGCGCGTGATGGAGTCGGCCACGCCGGGTGTGCCGGGGTGCTCGGGCGCGCGGCGGCCGGAGAAGCGCGTCACGGCGAGGTCGAAGCTGCCCCAGAAGAAGTGGACGGGGCTGCACTTGCCCGCGAAGCCCGAGCGGAACTGTTGGAAGACGCGCTCCGACTGCACGAGCGCGCGCCAGAAACGGTTCGCGTACTCGGGGTCGTAAGACTTGTGCGTCTCGTCCTGCTCGAAGGGGATCGGGTCGGGGACTTCGACGGGCGTCGTCCAAATCTTCACCTCGTCGAGCCCGAGCACGTACAAATTCAGCATGAACTCTTGGTAGAAGTCGGCCACCGTGCACGGCCTGAGCTTGAATTCAACCGAGTCGCCGAGGCTGGTTTCGATGCGGAGCCTGTGTTCGACGAAGTCGAAGTCCACCTGGAACGTACTCCGCTGGTACGGCATGGGCGAGGTCGTCAGCCCGCGCGACGTGACGTAGAGCGGCACCTGCCACCAGTGGTTCACGAGCGGCGCCTGCGCCAGCCGCACCTTCCCCACCACCTGCGTCCACATGTGCAGCGTCGCAAGGGTCTCGCGCCACTCTTCAAAAGGCAGGCCCGGCCAGGTCTCTGCGGGGCCGTTCGCGTCGGGAGAAGTCATCGGTTCGCTCCTGTCATTAGTCAATTTAGTCGCCGTACTGCAAACGCCCGTCGAGCGTCGGGTCGGGCAAGGCGTCGTGGCGCGAGTCGTCGGCGTATTGGAGTTTGTAGAGACGCCAGTAGAGGTCGCGGCGGGCGAGAAGCTGCTGGTGCGTGCCGCGCTCGCGCAGCTCGCCGTGGTGTAGGACGAGTATCTGATCGGCGCGCTGGACGGTCGAGAGGCGGTGCGCGACGACGATGGAGGTGCGGTCGCGGAGCACGCGCTCGATGGCCTGCTGGATGAGCTGCTCGGTCTCTGTGTCGATGGAGCTGGTCGCCTCGTCGAGGATGAGGAGCGCCGGGTCGAAGGCGAGCGCGCGCGCGAAGGAGATGAGCTGCTTCTGGCCGACGGAGAGACCCGCGCCGCGCTCGCGCACCTCGGATTGATAGCCCTCGGGCAGGCGCTCGATAAAGCCGTCGGCATGCACCTCGCGCGCGGCCCAAGCGACGCGCTCGTCGGACACGTCCTCGCGGCCGAGGCGGATGTTGCCCTCGACCGTGCCGCTGAAGAGGAAGACATCCTGCAACACGACGGCGAAGTTCTCGCGCAAAGCTTTCAAGTCCCACTCGCGCACGTCCACGCCGTCGAGCAAGACCTGCCCGCGCTGCACGTCGTAGAAGCGCATGAGGAGGTTCGTGATCGTCGTTTTCCCCGAGCCCGTGTGGCCGACGAGCGCGACCGTCTGACCCGGCTCGGCCTCGAACGACACGTCCTTCAAGACCCAGTCTTCACCCTTGTAAGCAAACCAGACGTTGCGGAATTCGACGCGGCCGCGCGCGCGCGCCTTAATCTTCGGCTCGGCGGGCGTCGTGATGGCGACGGGCAGGTCGAGCGTGCGGAAGATGCGCTGCGAGGCGACGAGCGCCGCCTGAAAGACGTTGTACTTGTCCGAGATGTCGCGGATGGGCTGGAAGAGCCTTTGCGAATACTGGATGAAGGCGACGAGCGCGCCGATGGATAAGACTTCCTGCGTGGGCGTGTTCTGCATCACGCGCCAGCCGCCGTACCAGACGATGAGCGCGACGCCGAGCGCGCCGATGAAATCGACGAGCGGGAAGAAGACCGCGTAGTAGAAGATGGTTTCGACGTTGGCCTGCCGGTAGTCGTGGTTGGCGTCGTGGAACTGGCGCAGGCTCTTCGCCTCGCGGTTGAAGATCTGGACGGTCTGCGCGCCGGAGATGTACTCCTGCAAGAAGGAGTTGATGCGCGCCAGCTTCGTCCGCACGAGGTCGTAGCCGCGCCGCGCGTGCTTGCGGAACCAAGTCGTCGCGGCGAAGAGGAGCGGGACGGTGACGAGCGCGACGAGCGTCAGGCGCCAGTCCATCCACGCCATGAAGGCGACGATGGCGAAGACCATCAAAATGTCGCCCAGACCCTCGATGACGCCCGAGGTGAAAAGCTCGTTGAGCGCGTCCACGTCGGACGTGAGCCGCGTCATGATGCGGCCGACGGGGTTGCGGTCGAAGTAGGCGACCTCCTGACGCTGGAGCTTGTCGTACAACTCCGCGCGCAGGTCGTACATGACGTGCTGCCCGACCGATTGGAGGAGGACGGTCTGGAGATAGGAGACGAGCACCGTCAGGAGCTTGACGCCGAAGAAGGCGAGCGCGAGCAGCCCGAGCCCGCGAACGAAACCGTCGTAGATGACGCCCCACGCCTCGGCGGACAGATTCCCGCGCTGATCCGCCGCGGGCTTGATGTACCAGTCGATGGCGTACTGGAAGAACTTCGGCTCGACCACGCCGAGCGCGTTGACGAAGAGCGTCAGGATGAGCGCGGGCACGATGAGACGCCGGTACGGCCGCAGGTAGCGCAGCAGTCGCCGCGCGCTCCCGCGGTCGAACTTCTTGAGCGCCTCCTCCTCGTGAAACTGTTGGACTGTCGCCGACATTAAATACTGTGATGAGTGACGAGTGATAAGTGATAAGAGGCAAGCTGTATTTCTTATCACTTATCACTCATCACTCATCACACCTCCTTCAACTTGCTGCCAACTCCTCTTCGAGCAGCTGCCGCTCGTAGAGGTCTGCGTACTCGCCGCCCTGTGCGAGCAGCTCTTCGTGCGTGCCGCGCTCGACGATGCGCCCCTCGTCGAGGACGCAGATGAGGTCGGCGTCGCGGACGGTCGAGATGCGGTGCGAGATGATGAGCGAGGTGCGCTCGCGCATCACGCCGCGCAGGCGCCCGAGAATCTTCTCCTCGGTGTAAGTGTCCACGGACGAGAGCGCGTCGTCGAGGATAAGGATGCGCGGCTGGCGCATGACCGCGCGCGCGATGGCCGTGCGCTGCTTCTGTCCGCCCGAGAGCGTGATGCCGCGCTCGCCGACCATCGTGTCGAAGCCTTCGGGGAACTCGCGCACGTCGTCGGCCAGGCCGGCGATCTCGGCCGCCCATTCCACGTCCGCGCGCGGAGCCTGCTCGTTGTCGAAGGCGACGTTCTCGGCCAGCGTCTCGCTGAAGAGGAAGGTCTCCTGCGGGACGTAGCCTATCGCGGCGCGCAACTGCGCCAGCGGGTAGTCGCGCACGTCCACGCCGTCCAGGAAGACCGCGCCCGGCGGCGGGTCGATCAGGCGCGGCAGGAGGTTCATCAGAGTGGACTTGCCCGAGCCTGTCCGCCCGACAAAGGCCACCGTCTGCCCGGCTTCGATGGTCAAGTCAACATCTTTCAGGACGGCCGGCGAGTGCCCGCCGTAGGCGAACGTCAGCTGCCGAAACTCGATGCGGCCGCGGACGGGCGGCTGCCCTTTGACGGTGGGGCTGTCTTTAATCGCCGGCTCGACGGCGAAGATGGCGTTCATGCGCTTGAGGCTCGCCGTGCCGCGCTGATACAGGTTGGCGACGAAGCCGAGCGCGATGAGCGGCCAGATGAGCCGCATCAGAAACATCGTGAACTCGACGAACTGCCCCTGCGTCATCTCGCCGCGCACGGCGAGCACGCCGCCGTACCAGACGATGAGAACCATCCCGAGCCCGATGACGAACTGGATGAGCGGCCGCATCACGGCCGAGATGCGGACGAGCCCGAGGTTGCGCGTCGCGTACTCGCGGTTGAGGCTCTTGAACGCCTCGATCTCCGCGTCCTCCTGCGCGTAGGCGCGCACGACCCGCACGCCCGAGATGTTCTCCTGCGCCCGCGCCGTGATGTGCGAGAAGAACTCCTGAATCTTCTCGAAGCGGACGTGCACCTGCTGGCCGAAGTACTTCACCGTCAGAGAGACGAGCGGCATCGTCACAAAGAGGAGCAGGGTCAGGCGCACGCTGATCCGCAGCATGAGCGGCAGGATGATGACGACGACGAAGACCGTCTGGAGCGTGTACATCACCATCGGCCCGGCGAGCTGTCGGACGGCCGCGAGGTCGTTCGTCGCGCGCGCCATCAGGTCGCCCGTGCGGTGCTCGTGGAAGAAGGAGAGCGGCTGCCGCTGGAGGTGCGCGTAGAAGTCCTGCCGCAGGTCGTACTCGACGTGGCGCGACATGCCGATCAGGATTTGTCGCTGGAGGAAGAGGAAGATGCCGCTGACGACGCTGGCGCCGACGATGAACAGCGCGAGGCGCGTGATCGTCCCCCACGTCGGGCCGGCGCCCAACTCGTCCACCGCGCGCCCGACGTAGATGGGAATGAGCAGGCCGGAGACGGTCGAGGCGAGGATGCAGATGACGCCGACGACCAGAGACTTCTTGTACGGGCGGAAGTAGAGAGCGAATTTGCGCAGGTCGTCCATGAGAGCAGCGCCGGCCGCCCCTTGGGCCGCCGGAATATAAAAGCCTTCGCCTGTCCTGTACGTTTCCTTCGCCGCCTATGATGCGCGATTTCCGCCCCCGAAGACAAACGCCCAGCGAAACAGTAGGCAGTAGGCAGAGGGCAGTAGGCAGTAGGCAGAGGGCAGTAGGCAGTTAGCCGGTTAAGAAATGAGTTAAATGAAACGGAGACGGCGAGCAGGGAATCTCGCCGCCTCCGTTTCATTAGCCCTTCTTGCCTTCAACTGCCTACTGCCCTCTGCCTACTGCCTACTGAAAAAGCTACGAGGGGTTGCAGGCTTCGTGCACGTCCGCGGTCGCGTCGGCCTTCACCGTGTTGAAGACCTCGCAGGTCTCGTGCGGGGGCAGGACGGGCTCGTAAGGGGTGTGGAAGATGTCTTCGGGCGGAAGCTCCATGGTCGAGCAGACCTTGTTGCGCCCCGAGCGCTTGGCGAGGAAGAGCGCGCGGTCAGCGCTCGTGACCAGCAGCTCGCGCGAGCTGGCGTCGTTGGGGAAGGTCGCCACGCCCAGGGAGGCCGTGATGCACCCGACGCCCGGCACCTCCGTCCGCTCGATGCGCGAGCGCAGGCGCTCGGCGACGAAGCGCGCGCCCTCGTGGCCGGCCTGCGGCAGGATGATGGCGAACTCCTCGCCGCCGTAGCGCGCGGCCGTGTCCACGCCGCGCACCTCTTCGCGCAGGGCGTTGGCGAGGATGCGCAGGGCGGCGTCGCCCGCGTCGTGCCCGTGCGTGTCGTTGACGCGCTTGAAGTGGTCGATGTCTAAGAGGATGAGCGAGACGGGCTGGCGCATGCGCGTGGCGAGGTGCATGTCGCGCTCAAGCTGTATCTCGAAGAAGCGGCGGTTGAAGCAGCCCGTGAGGGCGTCGGTCAGGGCCTGGTGCTGCATCTGCTCGAAGAGGCGCGCGTGGTTAACGGCGACGGCGACCTGGTCGGCCACCGTGCGCAGCAGCATCACCTCGCTCTCCTGCCACATCCGCTGCGGGTCGTCCGACGTGACCATCAGCACGCCCATCGTGCGGTCGTGGTAGATGACGGGCACGGCCGCCACGGGGCGCGCGTCCGTCTCGCCCGCGCCCGTGCACCCGTCGTGCACGTAGGACTTGATGCGCCCGCGCAGCCGCACGCCGAGCGCTTCGATGTCGCTGAGCATCTCGGTGCGCTCGTCCTCTTCGTCCTCGCCGCCGCGGGAGTAGAACTTGGTCAGGGAGGCTTGCCCGTGCTCGCCCTCGATGTTGAGGGCGCTCAACCGCGCGCCGAGCGCGCGCCCCACTTCGTTGACGGTCGTCTGCAAGACGCTCGGCAGCTCAAGGGTGCTGCGGATGGCGGTCGAGATGCGGTTGACGGCGATCTCGCGCACGGCCTGCTCTTGCAGGAGACGCGCGAGCTTGGTCGTGACGGAGACGGTCAGTTGCAGTGAAGTCGTCTTCGGCACGCAGGTGCGGACGGCCTTCGAGAAGAGGTGCGCGCGATTGGGCAGCTCGGCCGTGACGCGCGCCATCAGGTATTCGAGCGCCGAGTAGACGATGTCGGGCTCGAACGACCAGATGACCTCGTCGCCCGCAGACTCCTGCCCCTCCTCAGCCTCCGTGCGCACCGAAGCCATCAGCGCCGAGAAGCGCGCGTCGGCGATGACGACGAAGCGCTCCAGCGACTCTGCCCCGTCCGGCTTGTTCAGAAGTATCGGCTCTCGCTCGGAACCGCAGGAGAGTTGGGTCGTGCAGAGCGCGTCCTCGGGCGCCGTGAAGAAGAAGGAGTAGCGCGCCAGTCGTCCCACCTCACGCACGCGCGAGATGTCGCGAAGCGACCGCTGAGTCTCAGGCAGAAGGCTCTCGACCACCAGCGCCGCGAGGTTGTTCTCCAGCACCACGTCCTCGAAATATCGATGAAGCTGCACAATGGTAGGCTCCGCGCAACGGACTGGCGTCAGTTGGCGTGAATGTTGTGCAAGCAGGGCGCTGTAGAGCGAGAGCATTGGGAATCCCAGCCGGAACGGGAAAAGGTGGATGGGGATGCCGAAGAATGCAAAGAAGCCTCAGACCTTTTAGCAGGTCTAATGACAAACACATTTTGACACAAGGCAAATGTGTTTGTCTATGCATTTTTACTGGGTAATGTGTAGTTTTTCCCACAAAAAGGGAGCATTTGGGCGCAGATTTTACAGGCAGATTCGGCGGGGCGCGGAGCTAAGTTTGTATGAAGTAAGTCATTGTGGACGTTGCAACGATTTCGGCGGCCTCGTCGCGGGCTTCGACCGAGAGGATGCAGACGCGGCGGCCGCGGCGAAGGACGCGCGCGTGCGCCTCGACGCGGCCGTTGGAGGCGGGGCGGAGGAAGTGCACCGTGAGGTCAACCGTGACGGTGCGCGCGTCGGGCTCGATGACGGTGTGGACGGCGAAGGCGGCGGCGGTGTCGAGGAGCGAGACGACGGCGCCGCCGTGCAAAATGCCGCCCATCCGCGTCAGTTCTTCGCGCACTTCGAGGGCGAAGGTGGCGGCCCCGCGCTCGGCCCGGACGAACTCGAAGCCGAGCAGCCCGACGTAAGGCACGCCCGCGAAGGTCTCGCGCAGCCGCGCCAGCTCTTCGGCCGAAAGCTCCTGTGAGGTGGATGCGCCGCTGCTCACGAGCCGTAAATCCCCGTGCCTTCGAGCGGCTCGACGACGACGGCCGTGCCGTAGGCCAGGACTTCCGTGGCGCCGCTTGAGACCTCCGTGGCGTCGTAGCGCGCGCCGATGATGGCGTTGGCGCCCAACTCGGTCGCGTGCTGGATCATGATTTCGAAGGCATCCTTGCGCGTAGACTCGCAGAGGTTCGTCCAGGCGGTGATGTTGCCGCCGACCATCGAGTGGAAGGCCGCGCCGATGTTGACGAAGAGGTTGCGCGAGCGGACGACGATGCCGCGCACGACGCCGAGGCTCTGGCGGATGCGGTAGCCCGGAAGCTCGAAGGCGGTCGTCACCATCTGCGGCGAGACGGAGAAGCGCGGCTCGGCAATGGCATAAGGCGCGCGGACTTGGACTTGCTCATCACTCATCGGGTGTTTCTCCGCTTCTGTGGGCTTAAGAAAAGCACGAGGGGCGGCCGGGCGTCAGTCGCCGAAGAGGCTGGGCTGCTCAAGGTCTCCGACCTCGCCGCCGGCCTCGTACTCCTCGGGCGTCCAGCGGTAGCGCGAGAGGTCGCAGCGCCCCTTCTCGTTGAAGACGACGCCTTCGGAGACGAGCATGCGCTGTTGGAGGTCGGGCGGGACGATGACGCGGCCCGTCGAGCAGGCGCCCTGCGCGTTGATGACGCGCTGCCAGGGGACGGTCTGGTCGGCCGAGTGCATGACGAAGCCGACGGTGCGCGCCGTGTAGCCCTCGCCGAGGATTTCGGCGCGCTGCCCGTAGGTCATCACGCGCCCCGAAGGGATGCGGCGCACGATCTCGAAGACGCGCTCGCGGTAGCCGCGCGAGTTCACGTCCACGGCCTCGGCCTTGCCCTGCGCGTCAGTCCGTTCGTTTGTCATCCGGGGGTCTCTTCCTTCTGTCAGGTGTTTCCGAAGTTGTTATACGCCGCGCCGGCCGCGCGGGTTTGCAGAAGCTCAGACGCGTTCGAGTTCGGGGCGCGTTAGCTCGTTGACCACGTCGCCGGTGTTGAGGACGGTCTTGGGCTCGAAGAGGAGGACGTGGGCCTCCTCTTCGGCGACGGGCTTGTGCTCGACGCCGCGGGGGATGACGACGAACTCGCCCTCGCCGAGCCGCACGTCGGCGTCACGGAGCTTGATGGTGATTTCGCCCTTGACGACGAAGAACATCTCGTCCTCCGTGTCGTGCTTGTGCCAGACGAACTCGCCGCGGAACTTGACGAGCTTGACGTAAGCGTCGTTCACCTCGCCGGCGATCTTCGGGCTCTAGTGCTCTTTGAAGAGTCCGAACTTTTCAGACAGGTTGACCTTCTCGATCATCTCTCCTCCTGTGTTGCATCCCGCTCAGTCGAGCGTGCGGAGGACGGCGCGCGCGGGCGCCCCGTCGCCGCTGCCGGCCGCGACCTTGAGCGGCAGGCAGCAGAGTTCGTAGAGTCCGGCGCCGACCGCGCGCAGGTCGAGCCCCTCGACGATGACGACGCCGGCCGAGAGCAGCGCGAGGTGCGTGTCGAATTCTTCGGAGCCGAACTTCTCGACCGAAAGATAGTCGAAGCCGACGAGCCGCACGCCCGCCCGCACGAGCGCGCGCGCCGCCGCGGGCTCGATGTATACGAAGTCCTCGCGGAAACGGCCGCGCGGGTCTTCCCAGAGGGCGGAGTTGCGCGTCTTGAAGAGCACGCGCGTCGCGCCCTGAAGCGACTCAGAGCCCACGTGACTCTCATTGACCGCGTCGGCGTCCGAGGGAATCTCGACGACGCGCGCCGGGCCGACGAGCGCGTCGAGCGGCAGGGAACTGATGCCGGGCGCGCCCTCGATGAAATGCGCGGGCGCGTCGATGTGCGTCGCCGTGTGCGCGCCGAAGTTGAGCACCGACACGTTCGCGCGGTCGCCGCGCGCGATGGCACTCCACGAGCCGACCTCGATGCCCGGGTCGCCCGGGTAAGTCGGCGTCTCGCCCGGCGTAATCGCCACGCTGATGTCGTAGATGTGCATTACGTCCTGAATGGTACGGTCGGGCATCATGGCTGTCAACGGAGTCGCGTCCTGGTGAGTTGTTGCGGCGTCGAGTGCGTGTGGGTTAGCATCGAGTCGGCCGGTCACGGAGAAGAGTTGAAGAGAGAAGCGGACAAAAATTCTGAAGCGGGCGGCGCGCCGCGCGTGGCCGCGTCGAGCTATTTGAACACGGCGCCGCTCATCTGGAGCTTTGCGCGGGGAGGGCGGCGCGGCGAGGTGGAGTTGGTGACCGACACGGCGCCCGCGCGCTGCGCGGACATGCTCGCGCGCGGCCAGGTCGAGGCGGCGCTCGTGCCCGTCATCGAGTATCAACGTTTGCCCGAGACGGCCGTCGTCCCGGGCGTCTGCGTCGGCGCGCGCCGCGAGGTGCACAGCGTCGTCCTCGTCACGCG
The DNA here is from genome assembly GCA_964246655.1 of uncultured Pyrinomonadaceae bacterium. Classification (GTDB taxonomy): domain Bacteria; phylum Acidobacteriota; class Blastocatellia; order Pyrinomonadales; family Pyrinomonadaceae; genus QHXN01. The sequence continues at coordinate 14,232 of CAXTSK010000002.1, read as the reverse complement.
GGGGAAGAGACTTGAAGAGGTCGAGTCGGTCGCGCTCAGCATCGAATAGCGCACGTCGGCCGCGCTCGTGGAGGTCATCTTCCGCGAGTTCGTGGGGCGCGCGCCGCGGCTCGAACCGTTCGTGCCCGACCTCTCGAACATGCTCGACCGGCACGACGCGGCGCTCGTCATCGGCGACCCGGCGATGACGTTCGAGCGTGGGGGCCTGCGCGTCTACGACATGGCGGCGCTCTGGCGCGAGTTCACGGGGCTCGGCTTCGTCTTTGCCATGTGGATGGCCGACGCGGGCGCGTCGGAGAAAGTTCGCGCCGTTGACTTCGCGGCGGCGCGCGACGAAGGCTTGGCCGCCGTCGAAGAGATCGCCGCCGACTACGAGAGGGAACTCGGACGGCCGCGGGCCGAACTCGTCCGCTACCTGACCGAGAACATCTCCTTCAGCCTCGACGAAGAGATGCGCGCCGGCCTCGAACTCTTCTTCCGACTCGCGCACAAGCACGGCGTCACGCAGAACCTTCGGCCGCTGAAATTCCTCGGCACGGGCGGTGCATAAGTTGAGAGTGGGAACGCTCCGCTTGCCGTTCTTCTTGAAACGGCGTACCGGCGGTCTGGCAGAATGCAGAATTTGAAATTTGAAATTTGCAATAAGACGATGGCAGACATTCAACCGATTCTCGACCGCGTGCTGACGGGCGGGCGCATGACGGCGGAAGACTGCACCGCGCTCCTCGAATCCTTCGACGTGGCGCGCGTGGGCGTGGCGGCCGACGAAGTCCGGCGGCGCAAGCACCCCGAGGGCGTCGTCACGTACATCATCGACCGCAACATCAACTACACGAACGTCTGCAACGTCGTCTGCACCTTCTGCGCCTTCTACCGAAGGCCGGGCAAGCCCGACACCTACGTCCGCACGCTCGAAGACATCTGCCGGCGCATCGACGAGACCATCGCGCTCGGCGGCACAGGCGTCTTGATGCAGGGCGGGCTGCACCCCGACTTCGGCATCGAGTGGTACGAGGACTTGTTGCGGTCGCTGCACGCGAAGTATCCCGACTTTCAGCTCCACTGCTTCTCGCCGCCCGAGATACACAACATTCATCTCATCTCGAAGCTCTCTTACGAGGAGGTTCTGCAAAGGCTCAAGGAGGCGGGGCTCTACAGCATGCCGGGCGGCGGCGGCGAGATTCTCGACGACGAGGTGCGCAGGCGCGTCTCGACGAAGTGCACGACCGACGAGTGGCTCGGCGTCATGCGCGCGGCGCACCGCGTGGGCCTGCGCACGACGGCGACGATGATGTTCGGCATCGGCGACAGCACCGTTCATCGTGTCCGCCACCTCCAACGCATACGCGACCTACAGGACGAGACGGGCGGCTTCACCGCCTTCATCCCCTGGACGTTCCAGCGCGAGAACACCGCGCTCGGCCGCAAGATTAAGGAGGAGCTGACGGGCATGGACTACCTGCGCATGCTCGCCGTCTCGCGCCTCTTCCTCGACAACGTCGAGCACTTTCAGTCTTCATGGCTCACACAGGGGTTAAAGCTCGGGCAGGTCGCGCTCCGCTTCGGCGCCGACGACATGGGCTCGATCATGATCGAGGAGAACGTCGTCTCCGCGGCCGGCGCGCACAACGAGGCCGACGAGAAGATGCTCCGCTACCTCATCCGCGAGGCCGGCTTCCGCCCCCAACAGCGCGACATCCTCTACCGCCACGTCAACCGCGAAGAGTCAGTCAAACAGGACGCCTCCGACTCCGCCACCCTCCGCGAGCTGACCGTCGCCTTCGCGGACTGAATTAGTAGGCAGTAGGCACAAGGCACAAGGGAGGTAAAAGCTGGGGGCGGCGGATTACTTCC
>CAXTSK010000002.1:1686-12368 GCA_964246655.1 uncultured Pyrinomonadaceae bacterium | reverse complement strand
GTAGGCAGTTAAAGGCTGGTCGCGGCTCTTAACTGCCTACTGCCATCTGCCTACTGCCTACTGATGGATGACACGGCGGCGGCCGACAAGATACAATCCCATTTCCCGGTTTTAGTTTGAGGTTGGGCGGACTCGCGGGGCAGGGGTTTATCTACTGTCTTTCCCTTCGAAGGTCACGGCTTTTGAATGCTTTACGACTTCGAGCTGGTCGGGAGACGTGTCCGCCTGTGGCAGCGGCGGGGCGAGAGTTACGGCCACGTATTGATGAAGGCGCTCGGGTACGCGATGTTCGTCGGGCGTTACCCGAACCTTGAAATCGAGCTGCCGGTGGGCTTGCGCTACAAGCCCGACCTCGTCTCTTTGAACGAGGGCGAGGGCGGGCGTCCGCGCGCGGGCGCGCGCTTCCATTTCTGGGGCGAGTGCGGGATGGTCTCGATGCGCAAGGTCGCCTGGCTGCTCAAGCACGGCGACGCGGAGCGTCTGGTGCTCTTCAAAATCGGGAGCAGTGTGACGGCCTACACGCGCGAGCTGCGCGACTCGGTCGAGCCGCGCTACCGCGAGCGCGGGCGCCTGACGCTCTTCAACTTCGCGCCGGACATCGCCGAGCGCGCCGCCGAGCGCCGCATCGAGAGCGTCCCCGCGAGCTGGTACGAGAAGATAGAGGTGTGAGGGCGCGTAAGGTTGATGGAAGAGAGTGGCGAGATCGACATCCGCGAGTGCACGACGGTCGGGGAGTTCGACCAGTGCGTGCGCTTGCAGCGCGAGGGGTTCGGGTTGCCGGACCTTGAGCTGTCGCCGCGGCGTCATCTCATCGTCGCGCACAGCGCGGGCGGCTTCACGCTCGGCGCGTTCGACGGCGGGCGGATGGTCGGCTACGTCCTCAACCAGATCGCCGTGCGCGAGAGTCCGGAGACCGGCGCGGAGGAGACCTGCGGCTATTCGCACATGATGGCCGTGGCGAAGGACTATCAGAATCGCGGCGTCGGCGCGCGCCTGAAGTGGGCGCAGCGCGCGCGCGTCCTTGACGAAGGCCGACGCTTCATCAGTTGGACGTGGGATCCCATGCAGTCGCGCAACGCCCACTTCAATCTCAACCGGCTCGGCGTCGTCGTGCGCAGATACGCTGAGAACTATTACGGCACCGACTACTCGACCGTGACGGGCAAGTTCGGCGAGCCGCTCGGCCTCGACAGCGACCGCCTCGTCGCCGGGTGGGAGTTAGACTCGCCCCGCGTCGAAGCGCTCGCCCGCGGCGAGACTCCCGAACCTTTGGGCGAGCCCGAGGCGTCAGTCGCCATCCCCACGAACTGGGGCGCGCTCGTCCGCGAAGACCCGATGGCCGCGCGCGAAGAACTCCTGCGCGTCCGCGTTGAATTCCAGACGGCCTTCGCCGCCGGCTTCGTCTGCGCCCACTTCGAGCGCGACGACGCACGGCCGCGATACCTGTTCTTCGATAGTTCAAAGTTCAAAGTTCAAAGTTGAAAGTCGCGACGACGGCTTAACTTTGAACCTTGAACTTGAAACTTTGAACTCATGTCCTTTACACGCTTCGACCGCTACGTTGACCGCCACGCGCGCTCCTTCACGGAGCGTCTGCAAGACCTGTGTCGCATGCCGTCGGTGGCGGCGCGCGGGACGGGGATGCGCGCGGTGGCGGAGAAGGTCGAGCAGTTGTTGCAGCGCGTGGGCGCGGGCACGCGCACTTTCAAGGTCGGCAGCGGCTTCCCGATCATCTACGGCGAGTGCGGCGCGGGGCCGCGCTGCTTCCTCGTCTACGGCCACTACGACGTGCAGCCCGTGGGCCAGTTGACCGAGTGGTCTTCCGGGCCTTTCGCCGCCGTCATCGAAGACGGGCGCCTGCGCGCGCGCGGCGCCTCGAACAGCAAGGGCGACTTCGTCGCGCGCGTCGCCGCGGTCGAGGCTTACCAGAAGACGTACGGCAAGCTCCCGGTCTGCCTCCGCTTCGTCGTCGAGGGCGAGGACGGCCTGGCGAGCCCGAGCCTCTACCGCTTCGCCGCCGAGAACGCGGAGCTTTTGCGCGCCGACGGCTGCATCTGGGACGACGGCTACAAGGACACGCGCGACCGCCTCGTCATCAACCTCGGCTTCAAAGGCATCTCCTTCCTTGAGCTGCGTTGCTTCGGCGCGCGCACGGACTTGCATTCGAAGTGGGGCGGCATCGTCCCGAACCCCGCGTGGCGTCTGGTGCAGGCGCTCGCCACCGTGCTCTCGCCGAAGGGCGTCATCACCATCGACGGCTTCGGCTCGCACGTCGCGCCGCTCACGTCCGAAGACCGGCAGATGTTGAAGAGCATCGAGCTGGACGAGGCGGGCCTGCGCCGCGAGTTCCGCATCAGCTCGTGGCTGCACGGGATGACGGGGAGGGAACTGGCGAAGGAGTTAATCTTCGGCCCAACCTGCACCATCTGCGGCATCCGCACCGGCCACACGGAGGCGGGCGCGAAGACCGTCCTGCCGGGCGCGGCCACCGCGCGCCTCGACTTCCGCCTCGTGCCGGACCTCGCGCCGGAATTGGTCGTCGAGCTTTTGCGCAAGCACCTCGACCGGCGCGGCTTTCAGGACGTGGAGATTATCGAGCTGGGCTCGGCGCCGTACGCGAAGTCTTCGCCCTCTTCGATGGTGGCGCGCGCGGCCATCGAGAGCGCGGGCGAACTGTACGGCCACGAGCCCCTGGTCTACCCGCTCGACCCGGCGAGCGGCCCCGTCGGCGCCGTCTGCGGCGCGAACCAGCCGCCGATGCCCGTCGTCTCCTTCGGCGTCAGTTACTTCGGCTCCAACCCCCACGCGCCCGACGAGAACATCCGCCTCGACGACTTCATCCAGGGCATCAAATACTTCGGCCGCGTCATCCACCGCCTCGCCGCTCTCGAAGAAGAGGACGCCGCGCCGAAGCGCGCCCGCGAGCCCATCGCCCTGCTCAATAAGTAACGGTTGAACGCCCCGCGCGTTCTGCTATCATCCCCGCATGGACTACCGCAAGATCATCACCATCGAGCCCGGCAAGCGCAGCGGCAAACCCTGCATCCGTGGCATGCGCATGACCGTTACCGACGTGCTGGAGTACCTCGCGGGCGGGATGACGGAAGAGGAGATTCTCGCAGACTTTCCCGATTTGACCTCCGAGGACATCAAGGCGTGTCTAGCCTTCGCCGCCGACCGAGAGCGTAGGCTCGCGACGCTGCCGATGTATGAAACTGCTGTTTGACCAGAACATATCCCATCGCCTCATATGGCGTCTGGCGGACATTTATCCTGACAGCATTCATATCAGGGAGGTCGGTCTGCGGGACGCCGACGACGCAGACATCTGGGATTATGCCAAGCTTAACGGCTTCACTATTGTCTCCAAGGAGTCAGATTTTCAGCAACGTAGCCTTCTTTACGGTCACCCTCCTAAATTCATCTGGCTCCGCGCCGGCAACTGCCCCGTTCATGTAATCGAAACATTACTGCGGAAGCATTCGGTCGCGATTCATACGTTCGAGTTGGACGTGAGAAGGTCACATCTGATGCTGCCATAATAACGTTGATGTCGGAGCAGGTGATGTTTCCCGCTTCCAAGGCGACCGCGTTGCGTGCCCGCGCTGTTGTGCTTATGATGAGCGCGAACGTTCTCAACATTAAAATTCGGGTGTGACTGCCGACTTGCCGACCGCAGCGAAGATCATCGAAGCCGAAATCAAGAAGCTCCGCGAGGAGGTGCTGAGGCACGAGGAGCTTTATTACGTCCACGACCGGCCGGAGATTTCGGACGTGGAGTACGACGCGCTGGTCGAGAGGCTGCGCGCGTTGGAGGAGGAGCACCCGGAGTTTCTGACGCCGGACAGCCCGACGTTGCGCGTCGGGGGGCGGCCCGCCGAGGGGTTCGCGGAGTATGTCCACCGGCGGCCGATGCTCTCGCTCGACAACAGCTACAACATCGAAGACCTGCGCGCCTTCGACGAGCGCTGTCGCAAGCTCGCCGACGGCCGCTCGTTCGAGTACGTCGCGGAACTTAAGATCGACGGCCTCTCTCTCTCAGTCCACTACGAGAACGGCGTGCTCGCGCGCGGCGTGACGCGCGGCGACGGGCGCGTGGGCGAGGACGTGACGCCGAACGTGCGCACCATCCGCAGCGTGCCCCTGCGCCTGAAGGGCGCGGGCGCGTCGGAAGCGGATACGGAAGTCCGCGGCGAGGCATATCTTTCGCGCAAGGCATTCGAACGCATCAACGCCGAAAGAGAAGAAGCCGAGGAGGCGAAGTTCGCCAACCCGCGCAACGCCGCCGCCGGCACCATCCGGCAGCTCGACCCGAAGGTCGTCGCGCGCCGCAGGCTCGACCTCTTCGCCTACGACGTGCTGCGCGGCGAGCGCAAAGCCTTCGCCTCGCACTGGGAGGCGCTCGAATGGCTCTCGGCCGCGGGCTTCACGGTCAACCCGCACCGCGCGAAGTGCTCCGGCATCGAAGAGGTCATCGAGTTCTGCAACCGCATGGAAGCCGAGCGCGACCGGCTCGAATACGAGATCGACGGCGTGGTCGTCAAGGTCAACTCGACGGCGTTGCAGGACGAGTTCGGCGCGACGACGAAGGCGCCGCGGTGGGCCATCGCCTACAAGTACCCTGCGCGGCAGGCGACGACGCAGGTCAAGGACATCATCGTTCAAGTCGGACGCACGGGCGCGCTCACGCCCGTCGCCGTCCTCGAACCCGTGTCGCTCGCGGGCACGGTCGTCGCGCGCGCGACGCTGCACAACGAGGACGAGATTAAACGGCTCGACGTGCGGGTGGGCGACTACGTCAACATCGAAAAGAGCGGCGAGATCATCCCGAAAGTTCTGAGCGTCGTTAAGTCGCGCCGCCCGCGCAAGACGCAGCCTTACGAGTTCCCGACGAGCTGTCCCGTCTGCGGCGGCGTCGTCTCGCGCCCCGAGGGCGAGGTCGTCTCGCGCTGCGTCGCCGCCGACTGCCCCGCGCAGTTGAAGGGAAGACTCTTGCACTACGCCTCGCGCCGCGCGATGAGGATCGAGGGGTTGGGCGACGCGCTGGCCGAGCAGTTCGTGCAGACGAAGTTGGTGCGCGACGTGGCGAACCTCTACGACCTGAAGCTCGAAGACGTGGCCGGGCTCGAACGGATGGCGGAGAAGTCTGCGTCGAACCTGCTGGCGCAGATCGAGGCGAGCAAGGCGCGCGACCTGCCGCAGCTCGTCTACGGTTTAGGGATTCGACACGTCGGCGAGCGCATGGCCGCCATCCTCGCGCGCCACTTCCGCTCGCTCGAAGCCCTGCGGACGGCCACGGTCGAACAGGTTGACGACATCCACGAGATAGGCTTGACCGTCGCCGAGTCCGTGCGCGACTGGTTTGACGACGAGGGCAACGTCGAACTCTGCGAGAGGCTGAAGCAAAGAGGCGTGCGTACTGAGCTTGCCAGCGGGGGCGTCGGGGCGCAGGCGGACGAGGCTTTCGCGGGCAAGCAGTTCGTGCTGACCGGAAGGCTTGAGACGTTGACGCGCGACGAGGCGCGCGCGCTCATCGAGGCGCGCGGCGGGCGCGTGACCTCGACCGTGAGCAAGAAGACCGACTACGTCGTCGCGGGCGAGGAGGCGGGCTCCAAGCTCGAAAAGGCGCAGGCGCTCGGCCTCAACGTCATCGACGAGGCGGCGCTGCGCGCGCTGCTCGGCTGAGAGATGAGGTTCGACCTCCTGTACGCTGCCTACGCGCACGCGACGAAGCGTCTGGTGTCGGGAATTTTCTAAAGGGGTAACGATGACAAAAGCCAACGAGACGGGGCCGCAGCTGGCCTACACGATCTTCTGCGACGACGTGCGCCTGGAGGTCGGCAACAAGCTCTCGCTGATGGGAGTCTTCCACCAGATACTCGTGCAGCACTTCCCCGTGACGGTGATGAAGTTCGCCGTCGTCACGCAGTGGCGCGGCGGGGGGCGCCACCTCTCCGAGGTGCGGATACTTTCCGAAGACCGGCAGCACCCGGTCGTCCTCGCCGAGCCCTCGCCCTTCGAGATCGCGACGGGCGGCGTCGCCAACAACATCAGCTTCTTCTTCAACGTCGAGTTCCCACAGCCCGGCCGCTACCGCGTCCAGACCCTCATCGACTCCTCCCTCGCCGACGAGCAGGAACTCACCCTCGTCCTCGTAGACCACAACGGCCTCCCCGCGCCCGACGAGATGTCGGAGGCGGTCAACTGAAGAAGCCTGTGCCGAAGACGAGGGGGAAGCATTGAAATTGCAAAGGCTCATCAACGTCGTCCTCTTGACGGCGCTGACGTACTCGGGCGTCGCCGGGCAGACACGGAGCAGGCGCAGAGTCCCCGCGCCCGCCTCGGAGTCGGTCGTCGGCATCGAGGCGATTGACTTCGAGAACTACGCGTACGCGCTCGAAGGGCGGTCGTACAAGCTCGTCGGCGGCTACTACGCGCGCGGCACGGCGCCGGACGCGCAGTGGGAGTTGCGCGTGGCCGAGGCGCCTTACTACGGCGACCTGACGGGCGACGGCAAGAACGAGGCGCTCGTCGTCCTCATCTACGGCGCGGTCGGCGGCCCGCACACCGTCGAGGCGCGCGTCTACACTCTACGCAACGGGCGCCCCGCGCTGCTCGCGACCTTCCCCGCGGCGGACGCGCTGAACTGCGACCTCGACCACTACGTTGACCTCGACGACGGCAAGGTGCGAATCGAACGCGTCCAAGGCCGCGCCGGCCGCTGCGAACACAACGAGGTGAGGGAGTACCGCTGGGACGGCACCAGGTTCATGCCCGTCGGCGACGCGAAGACGATGCCCTGCCGCTGCATGTAAAAAGGAGAGAATGAAGATGCAGAAGATTACAACGTTCCTCTGGTTCGACACGCAGGCCGAAGAGGCCGCGAACTTTTACGTCTCGCTCTTCAAGAACTCTGAGGTTAAAAGCGTGAGCCGCTACCCCGCGGAAGGTGAGCAGGATTTCAGAATACGAAATCGGTAAAGGTGAGCCGCCCCTACTCGTACTTTTGAGGTACGCACGGTTGACAGGGATTTCTACGGATGTGTTGGTTGATGATGAATTGGACTTGCCAGCGAAATTACCGGCTAAACCGGAACAAAAATAACGCCTATGCTTGAGGGTCTTTAAATCCGGCATTGAGAAATCTCCTAGTCTTGCGCGTAAAACGCCCTGTGAGACCGCTAGAAGGATTCCCTAAACTGTTGATTATATGCGGATGAGAGGACTCGAACCTCCACCACGTTGCCGTGACTAGCTCCTGAGGCTAGCGCGTCTACCAATTCCGCCACATCCGCGTGCGGGAAGTGAGATATTAAAGGCGGCGAAAGAGGGGTGTCAAGCGAGCCCTCAGAAAGTGAAAAAGTAAGCCCGGGCGGCGAACCGTCCGGGCTTACTTATAACCCCCCCTTGTTCGAAACCCAGACCGGCTTAGTAGCCTTGGAGGCCGTCGTTGAAGCCGTTCTCGAAGCCGCTGCGGAAGTACCGCTGGTACGTGTAGCGGTCGCCGTAGCGCGAGTTGTAGTCCTTGTCCGCGTTGCGGTACGCGCTGAAGTCGTTGAGGTTGCGGTAGCCGCCCCGGTTGCGATTCTTGCGGCCTTCCTTAATGCCCTCGTTGTAGCCCGCGTTCAGAGCGGTCTGTTGCGACTGCGAATAGTTGCCGTAACCGTAGTTGCCGTAGCCGCGGTTCCCGTACGTGCCGCGGTTGCCGTAACCACCGTAGTTGCCGTAACCGCTGTTACGCTGGCGCTGCTGGATGATGTAGGCGTCGCGCTGGTCGTAGTCGCCGTCACCGTCCTGATCGCGCTGGTCGCGGCGGTAGTAGTCGTTGTTACGCGACTGCTGCTGCTGGCGGCGAATCTCCCGGTCGCGGCGGTCAACATCGCCGTCGCCGTCGCGGTCGCGCCGCTGGCGACGCTGCTCCTGACGCTGCTGGTTCCGATCCCTGTTCCACCAACCGTCCTGCGCGCTCGCCGTGCCCGCCGGCACCAGCAGGAAGAGACCGAGCGCCAGCATCGACGCCCTCGTCGCTAAACCCTTAACCCTCATCTTTAAAACCCTCCTCAGTCTCCGTCAACGGATTGCCGATATTTTCAACTCGAAGCCCGCCGGATATAAAACAAGCATCGTGCCACTATGCGCGCGGGCGAAAGGGCCGAAAAAAGTCCCCTGCTCCTAACATTTGAGGTAAGGCGCCACACGATACAGTGTCGGCGAGGCCCGTATCGTGTACGAAAAGGGGCATGGTTTGCAGCGTTCGCTTACGGGTCGGTTGCGGGCGTCGGCGCACGCTTGTTATAGTCGTCGGCGTTCACAACGGAACCGCAACAATGAGTTCTGAGGCGAGGGCAGACGGGTCTGATTTGCGCGCGCGGGCCGCGGAAGTCTTCGCCCGCATCGAGCGCGCGGCGCGCGGCGCGGGGCGCGACCCCGCGTCCGTCAAACTCGTCGCCGTCAGCAAGACGCACACGGCCGCGCTCGTCCGCGAGGCCGCGGCGTCCGCCGGGCTCAAGGACTTCGGCGAGAACCGCGTGCAGGAGGCCGAGGGGAAGATTGCCGAGCTGAAAGAGGTGCCCGGCCTGCGCTGGCACCTCATCGGCCACCTCCAGCCGAACAAGGCGCGACGCGCGGTCAAACTCTTCGACCTGATTCACACGGTCGATACGGTCGCCCTGGTTGAAAGGTTGGAACGCATCTGCGTCGAGGAGGGACGTGAGAGTCTGGAAGCGCTCGTGCAGGTTGACCTCGCGGGCGAGGCCGCGAAGAGCGGCGCAACCGAGGCGGAGCTGCCTTCGTTATTCGAAGTGTTGGGGCGTTCTCCGCGCGTGCGCTGCCGCGGCCTGATGATTCTCCCGCCGTTCTTCGAGGACGTGGAGAGGGTCAGGCCCTTCTTCCGGCGCCTGCGCGAGGTGCGCGACGAGTGGGGCGCGCGCGGCGCGTTCGTGGAAGGCGAGGGCGAGCTTTCGATGGGCATGAGTCACGACTACGAGACGGCCGTCGAGGAGGGCGCGACGCTCGTGCGCGTCGGGACGGCCCTCTTCGGCGAGCGCGAGCGTGTGGCCTGAGCCCCGTGGAGTCTCGACGGCCGGGGCGGGTTTATTCATGACGGGTCGGCAATAAAATTCTATGGCTTTCGAAGCAGCAGTCGCGAGCCTCTACCTCTGGATTCAGTACCTCATCGCCGGCGTGGTGCTCGGCGTCATCGTGCTGATGCTGGTGAGGCTGATCATCAACTACGCGGACGTGAACCCCTTCAGCCGCCCGGTGATTCAAGTCCGGCGGCTCAGCGACCCGCTCGTCAACCCCGTGCGCCGCGGGCTGCTCCAGTTGGGTTTCGGCCCGAACATCACGCCGCTCGTCGTCATCCTCATCGCCATCGTGCTCGGCTGGTTCGTGCTCCAACTGGCCGAGAGCATCCTCAACATGATTCTCGGGATTTACGGGGCGGTGCGCGTGGCGCGGGTGGTCGCCGTGGTCGGCTGGCTCCTCTACGGCTTCCTCGACATCTACGCGCTGCTCATCGTGATCCGCATCGTCTTCTCGTGGGGGAACGTCAGCTCCTCGAACCGCGTGATGCGCTTCCTCGTCAACGCCACCGACCCGCTCCTCGTCCCTTTGCGGCGCATCATCCCGCCGCTCGGCATCTTCGACCTGTCGGCGCTCGTCGCACTGCTGCTCCTCTGGATGCTCAAGACCGCCGTGGCCGCCGTGCTGCTCAGGTTCTAACCTCCGTCGCATGATCGAAACGAAAGAGTCGGGCGGCGCGCTCACCTTCCGCGTCCGCGTTGTGCCGCGCGCGTCGCAGACCGCGGTCGCGGGCGAGCACGACGGCGCGCTCAAGGTGCGCGTCGCGGCGCCGCCCGTGGAGGGCGCGGCCAACGCGGAGTTGACGCGCTTCCTCGCGAAGCGACTCGGCGTCTCCGCAAGTTCGGTCGAGGTGGTCGGCGGCCACACGTCGAAGACGAAAGTCGTGCGCGCGGCGGGGGCGAAGGCGGAAGACCTTTTGCGACTGGCGGCCGGTGCTTAGGCAGCCGGGGCGCGGTTACAAGTCGCGCGCGCGGTGTGGTATATTTCCGACCCGCTTCTGGTTCAACTTTCAAACTCAAGCCAAGGAACTCATCAAGATGTCGGGACACTCGAAGTGGCACACTATCAAACACAAGAAGGGCGCCCTGGACGCCAAGCGCGGCAAGGTCTTCACCAAGCTGATTAAGGAGATTTCGGTCGCGGCGCGCACCGGCGGCGGCGACCCGGACGCCAACGCGCGGCTGCGCAAGGCCGTCTCCGACGCCAAGGGCGCGAACATGCCCAACGACACCATCGCGCGCGCCGTCCGGCGCGGGACGGGTGCCGAAGAGGGCGTCACCTACGAGGAGATCACCTACGAGGGCTACGGCCCCGGCGGCGTGGCCGTGATGGTCGATTCGATGACGGACAACCGCAACCGCACCGTCGCGGAGATTCGCCACATCTTCGGGAAGAACGGCGGCAACCTCGGCACGGCGGGCGCGGTCAACTGGATGTTCGAGAAGAAGGGCTACATCGTCGTCGCGAAGGAGGCGAAGGCGGAGGACGAGCTGTTCGAGATCGTCACGGACGCAGGCGCGGAAGACCTCCGCGACGACGGCGACAACTTCGAGATCATCACCGCGCCCGACGACTTCGAAGCCGTGCTCGAAGCGGTC
>CAXTSK010000002.1:0-1676 GCA_964246655.1 uncultured Pyrinomonadaceae bacterium | reverse complement strand
CGTCTCGATCCTGTTCCCAAGTCCACCCGAACGCGCCTGCTTGACCGCTTCGAGCCGCAGGTCGCTGAGGTCGAGATGGTGCCGAAGGAGTACAAGCGGCTCGAAGGCCAGGAGGCGCGCCAGATGCTCAAGCTGATGGAGGCACTCGAAGATCACGACGACGTGCAGAAGGTCTCCGCCAACTTCGACATGGACGAGGCCGACATGGCCGGGGCGTAGACTTTCACGAGCTACTGTCGAAGCGAGGCGGGCGCGGACTAACTTAAAGTCCGCGCCCGTTTCACTTTCCACGTCACCCTCGACCAACGCAATAGTTCGTGGCGACCTTATGGCTTGGGCTTTAGTACAAAGCTTACGTCGCTCGAAGAACGGGAAAACTCAATGCTCCTTCCCTCAGCAATATACCCGGGCGCGCTCACCAACAGATCATAGACGCCATAAGTAAGTTTGAGGATAAGTCGGCCGTCCGCCCCGGGTTGCTCCTCAAGAGCTGCACCATCGATGTAGACCGTGGCATTCGCAGGGGAAACCCTAATAACCAGGGTGCCTAGGTTGCCAGAGCTGGGGCAGCCCTTGACCATGACCCGTTGGGCGACCGCTCGTGCCGTCGCCTGTAAGGCTGCGGCCGCGGCCGGCCGCGCCGTGACCGTGTAAGTCCCCGGCGACATGCCGGAAAGGTTCCAGTCGTACATCGGGTAGTTGGCGCGGCTGGTGCCCCGCGCGCTGAACTTCCCGTCGTTGACCGTCACGTCAACCCTCATGGTCGTCTTCACGGTGACAGTCACCGTGGAGTCCAGCGGTTCGTTGAGCTTCGGGTTGCTTGGGCAGATCGTGATGCTCTGCGGCACGACTGTGACCGACAGGGGGGTAGTCGTCTGGTCGGGTGGCAGGTCAAACGTCCAGACGTTCGGGCAGCCCGCGGGAACGCCCGAGACTGTGAGCGTTACGGAACCACTTGCACCTGTTTCGATATAGGAAAGAGCTATATTCACGGACGACTTGCCCTGATAGTCTTGCAGGACAGCGGCGCCTCCTATCCTCCAATTGTATGAATAAGAGGCGCTCGGCGGTGCCCCGACGGCCGAGACCTTGTATAAATCCCCGGCGCCCAAGGCTTTGATGAAGATGGACTCAAGCCGAATCTGCGGACATGTCTGCGACCGGGTCGGCGTGGGCGCGGCCGCGGTGACGGTGAAGGGGAGGTGCGCGCGAAGGTTGTCGCCGTCGTAGAGGAGGAGTTCGGTTGGCCCAAGCGGCGCGTCGGGGGCGACAGTGAGGTCGGCCAACACCCTGTCGTTTTGTCGGCTGGGGGAGAGGTAGTCCGAGATACTTCGGGCGGTGAAGTTCATTAAGGTGATCTTGCCGCCTGCGTCGGCCGGTTCAAGACGCAGCTTGCTTGAATCGTATTTGCCCTTCGTGACTACGTTGATGGTGACATTGATGGTCTGGCCTTGCCTTGCAGTCGTCGGCGTGTAGGTGAAGTCGGGGTCGGTGGACTGGCCGGGCTCGGGCGTTGGGGCGAGCAGGCTCGACATGAGGTCGGGAGGGAAGCCGCGTGTGTAGATGTCGTCGTCGGGGCGTTCGAGCAGGAGGAGGAAGAGTGCCGTGAGGTCAGCGCCGGCGCCGCGGGCGGCGGCGGGCGCGAGGCGCCGGCCGAGGGCGGGGCCGCCGGGGCG
>CAXTSK010000001.1:0-40360 GCA_964246655.1 uncultured Pyrinomonadaceae bacterium | reverse complement strand
ACGTTCGGCGTTTCGGAGCACGGCACGGTGTCGACGGGCGGCGGCGCCATCGCGCGCCTGTGGGCCACGGCGCTCGCGGGCAAGGTGGACATCGGCTATCTCAAGGCGACCGGCCAGAGCGTCAAGATTTACCTGCCGCAGACGGCCACGAAGCCCGAGACCGAGTTCGAGTGGAAGATACCGAAGTGGTCGAACGCGCTTGAGCGCGACCGCGCGCGCACGTACTTCCAGGCTTACTCGGCGGCGGCCGCGCTCTACTTCGTCGAGCAGGCGCTCGGCGAGTTACACGCGGGACGGACGAAGACCTGGGAGCCTTTCAAGGTTCCCGAAGAGGCCATCGGCTGCGGCTTCCACGAGGCGGTGCGCGGCGTGCTCTCGCACCACGTCGTCATCCGCGACGGCAAGATCGCCAACTACCACCCGTATCCGCCGACGCCCTGGAACGCCAACCCGCGCGACATCTACGGCACGCCGGGGCCGTACGAAGACGCCGTGCAGGGCACGCCCATCTTCGAAGAGAACGGGCCTGACAACTTCAAGGGCATCGACATCATGCGCGCCGTGCGTAGCTTCGACCCGTGCCTGCCGTGCGGCGTACACATGTACCTCGGGAAGGGCAAAGTCCTGGAGACGCACCACTCGCCGATGTTCGGGGCAGTTAAATAAGAGGGTTTTGGGTGTTAGGTGTTGGGTGTTGGGGACAGGCAACTTGTTTTTCACCCAACACCTAACACCCGTCTAATCGCGATGCAAAAAGTCGAAGAGTTGATTCGCAAGATAGAGGCGCTGCCCGACCCGGAGGCGCGCGCGGCGGCCGTGGAGCTGATGCAGTCGTTGATGGACTTCCACGGCGCGGGGCTCGACCGTTTGATGGAGATCATTGCGGAAGAGGGCGAGGCCGGCTACCGCATCTTCGACCGCTTGGCGGGCGACGAGCTGGTCGGGAACCTGCTGCTGCTCTACGGGCTGCATCCCGTGCCGCTCGAAGAGAGGGTCTTGCAGGCGCTCGACAAGGTGCGGCCTTATCTCGATTCACACGGGGGCAACGTCGAACTGCTCGGCATCGAGGCGGGGACGGTGCGGCTCAGGCTTCAGGGAAGTTGCAAGACGTGCCCTTCGTCTTCGATGACGCTCAAGCTCGCCATCGAGGAGGCGATCTACAAGGAGGCGCCCGACGTGGCGGCCATCGAAGCTGAAGGCGTCGCGGAGCAGACGCCGCCCGCCGCCCCCTCGAACGGCTTCGTGCAGATAGGGAAGCGGCAGGCCAGCGTCGCCGCCTTGTCCTCTACTTAAAAGGTCTTTGAGGAGGAGAGAACGATGGGAGACCAGGACACTTCGGCGGACGCGCCGACGCACACGCCGGGCACACGTCAGGGCGAGGAGATTAAGGACGACGAGGGGAAGGAGCCGGGCCGTCACGACGCCGGGACGACGCACGCCGACCGCCCCTCCGGCGGCTCGACCGCCAGAGATTCGACGGCCATCAACCCCGGCAAAGTAGAGTCGGACGACGACAGCCCGAACATGCCGCCGGCCTGAACTGATTGCGGATTGCGGAATTCGGATTGTGGATTGTACTGAGATGACGAACGACCTCGAAAAAAACAGCCCGTCTTCTGTGGTCGGAGAATCCGCAATCCGCAATCCGCAATCCGCAATCGAAGTGCTGCGGCGTTTCGTGCGGCCGCGCGCGGCGGCGGCGGAGCGCTGCGACCTGTGCGGCGCAGAACTGTCGTCCGAACACTCGCACCTATTCGAGCCGCCGACCCGCCAGCTCTTCTGCTCCTGCGAGGCGTGCGCGATTCTCTTCAGCGGGCAGACGGAGACGAAGTACAGGCGCGTCCCGCGCCGCGTGCGCTACCTCGCGGACTTCCGTATGTCGGACGCGCAGTGGGAGAGCCTGATGCTCCCCATCGGCATGGCCTTCTTCTTCCACAGCAGCCCCGCGGGGAGAACGCTCGCGCTCTACCCGAGCCCGGCGGGCGCGACCGAGTCGCTCTTAGACCTCTCGGCGTGGGCCGAGGTCTTGGAAGAGAATCCGGTGCTGCGCGAGTTGGAGCCGGACGTGGAGGCTCTGCTCGTCAACCGCGTGCGCGGCGCGGCCGACTACTACATCGCACCGATTGACGAGTGCTTCAAGCTCGTCGGGCTGATCCGCGCGGGCTGGCGCGGACTGTCCGGCGGTACTGAGGTCTGGCGCGGGATAGAAGCGTTCTTCGCCGGGCTGAAGGTGAAAGCTGTAAACCGTGAACCGTGAACCGCGACAAGTTTAAGGTCAGTTATTCTTGTCACGGTTTACGGCTCACGGTTCACGGCTCTTAAGGAGTTTCGTGCCCGAGCTGAGCTTCAAGGTCGAGGGGGCCGAGGTCGTACCCTTCGCGGCGGCGCCGCTGCTCTGCTTCAAGCTGCGCATCGCCAACGCGGACGCGGGCGAGCAGATTCAGAGCGTCACGCTGCGCTGCCAGATTCAGATTGAGACGACGAAGCGGCACTACACGGCGGAGGAGAAGGGGCGTCTGCAAGACCTCTTCGGCGAGCCGGAGC
The DNA here is from genome assembly GCA_964246655.1 of uncultured Pyrinomonadaceae bacterium. Lineage (GTDB taxonomy): Bacteria > Acidobacteriota > Blastocatellia > Pyrinomonadales > Pyrinomonadaceae > QHXN01. The sequence goes on along the minus strand of CAXTSK010000001.1, from coordinate 37,816 downwards.
GTTGGGGCCACACCCTGCGCGCGATGCTCTGGACGCACACGACCGCCGTCGTGACTCACTTCGCGGGGAGCACGCTGGTTGACCTGCACGTGCCTTGCACCTTCGACTTCAACGTGGCCGCGACGAAATATTTCGCCGGTCTTGAAGCAGGTGAAGTGCCGCTCAACCTGATGTTCAGCGGCACGGTCTTTTACGAGGGCGGCGAGCGCGGCTTGCAGGCCGTGCAGATCCCCTGGGACAGGGAAGCGCAGTTCCGCCTGCCGGTGCGCGTCTGGGAAGAGATGATGGAGCACTATTACCCGAACAGCGCGTGGCTCCGCCTGCGCCGCGACGTGTTCGACCGGCTCTACCGCTACAAGATGCGCCAAGGGATTCCGACGTGGGAACAGACGTTGGAAAGCTTAATGCCGAACGATGACTGAAAGACAGTTTTCAGTTTTCAGTTAATGACATTCGTTCTTACTGAAAACTAAAAACTAAAAACTGAAATCCTTATGAATCTCGGTCTCGTGGAAAAGATTGCCGACGCGGTGCTCTACGAGGGGTACATCCTCTACCCGTACCGGCCGTCGGCGGTGAAGAACCAGCAGCGTTGGAACTTCGGCGCGCTCTGCCCCGAGCCTTACAGCCGCGCGCAGGGCGGAACCGAGGCTTGGACGATGCAGACCGAATGCCTCGCCGAGGGCGGCGTGGCGACGGCGCTCGACGTGAAGGTGAGATTTCTGCACCTGTCCGAGCGCGAGGTGTGCGTGCCGCGCGCCGACTGCGCCTCGCGGATCGCGGGCCTGGGCGACAGGCAGATTCAGTCTTACGTCTTCGACTCGGATTTGAGCGTCGTCGCGTCGCTCGAAGTGTGCGGGCGGCTGTTTCAGACGTGGCAGGAGTCGGTCGAGCGCGACGTAAGTATCTCGTCCCTTAACCTGGACGAAGTCGTCGAACGGCCGCGGCGGCTCGCGTTCTCTTTCCCGCGGAGCCGGGAGGTCGAGCCGCTGCGCGACGAGACGAATGGTCAAGTGGCGGGCGTCGTCGTCCGCCGTCGGCAGGCGGTCGAAGGCGCCGTCGAGGTCTCGGCCGAGCGCGTAGACTCGGGCGCGTTCAAAATCAACGTGCGCGTCCTGAATCTGACGCCGTTGGAAGGCGCGGACGGAAGAAGTCGGGACGAAGCGTTGATGCGCTCCTTCGTCTCGACCCACACCATCCTGAGCGTGCGCGGGGGCGAGTTCGTCTCGCTGCTCGACCCGCCCGAAGGCTACAAGGAAGCCGCCGCCAGTTGTCAAAACGTCGGGACGTACCCGGTGTTGGTGGGGGAAGAAGGCGAGCGCGGCTGTGTGCTCTCGTCGCCCATCATCCTCTACGACTACCCGCAGATCGCGCCCGAGTCGGCGGGTGAACTCTTCGACGGGACGGAGATCGACGAGATACTGACGCTCCGCATCATGACGATGACCGACGAGGAGAAGCGCGAGATGCGCGGCGCCGACGAACGCGCCCGCCGCATCCTCGAACGCACCGAACAACTCCCCGCCGAACAGTTGATGAAGATGCACGGCGCGATGCGCAGCCTGAAAGGGAGTAAATAGTGAATGGTAAATAGTAAATGGTGAATAGTTAAAAACCGATTCCTCTTTTCTCCATTTACTATTTACCATTCACTATTCACCAACGAAGCCATGAACGAGTGGGAGTGGCAACTGCTTGAGGAGAAGACGCAGGTCGAGGGCGTCAACGTCTCGGGCGTGGAGGTCAAAGCGGGTGACCGCGTCCGTCTGCGCCCGAGGGCGGGCGGCGACATCTTCGACCTCGCGCTCGCGGGGCAGGTCGCCGTCGTCGAATCAATCGAGCAGGACTACGAGGGCCGAAACCACCTGGCGGTCGTCCTCGAAGACGACCCGGGCCGCGACCTCGGGATGCAACGCCAGCCCGGCCACCGCTTCTTCTTCTCGCCCGAAGAGGTCGAGCCGCTTCCTCAATTGCGGAACTCGGATTGCGGATTGCGGATTAAGGGAGAGCAATGATGTCCTTCAATCCGCAATCCGCAATCCCAAATCCGAAATCGACGAGCATCCTCGTCGCAGGCATCGGGAACATCTTCATGGGCGACGACGCCTTCGGCTGCGAGGTCGCGCGACGCCTCGCCGGACGGCAACTTCCCGAAGGCGTGCGCGTGGTGGACTTCGGCATCCGCGGCTTCGACCTCGCCTACGCGATCATGGACGGCCCCGACGTGACCGTCTTCGTGGACGCGACCCCGCGCGGCGGAGAGCCCGGCACGCTCTACACCATCGAGCCCGACCTGAATGATTTGAACGACGCCGGAGAGGGGGGGATAATGGTCGAAACACACGGCATGAACCCCCTGAAGGTGCTCGGCATGGTGAAGGCCATGGGCGGCGAGTTCAAGCGCATCCTGCTCGTCGGCTGCGAGCCGTTGACGCTCGGCGGCGAGGAGGGGCTGATGGGTTTGAGCGGGCCGGTCGAGGCCGCCGCCGAAGAGGCCGTCGGGGTGGTCGAGTCGCTTGTCACGAAAATTCTGGACGAGAGTCGCGCACAGGCGGTGTCGTGAAGGGGCCATTTAGAGAAAGGGGTGAGTTCGGATGAAACAGAAAGAGTCTTTGGAGAAGAGAAGGCATCGGCGGCCTCAAGTCGGCGTCTTGCCCATCCTCGGGGGCGCGGTGCTCGTGCTCGTCGCGGTCGGCGTGATTTCGCAGCTTCACGACATCCGCCGGTATTGGAACATGGTACGAATGTGAAAGGCGGTGATGAGTAATAAGTGATGAGAAGGATAACGCTTCTTGCCGCTTATCTCTTCACTTATCACTCATCACTCATCACGAATCAAAAGAGGAGGACTGTGATGGCAGACAATGAGGCTAACGGTTCGAACGACTCGAACGAGATGGCGTTCCTGGTCGCCGGCGTCGGCTTCCTGATCGTGGGGGCCGGGTTGCTGCTGGCGAACCCGAGCATCCGCCAACAGGCGCGCGAAGCGTTGGGCCGCGTGCTGCCGGCCGGTCTGTTGGAGCCGGGCAACCTCGCCGGAGGACTGTCCACGATTATCCCGGACTTCGAGCGCTACATGAAACTCAGGTCGATGTGAACGGGGCGCGGGCCGCCCGCGGTCTGAGGCTGTAGAAGCTGAGAGGCGGCCCGGCCCTGACGGCCGCCCTCGTCAGGAAGGTTTATGAGCGGAAACGCCGCGGAAGCTGCGGAAGTGGTTCACTACCGGCTCGACGCCGGCCGGAGCCGGTTCACCGTGCAGGCGTTCGCAGAGGGGCTGCTCTCTTCGCTCGGCCACAACCCCGTCATCGGCATCGGCGACTTCGGGGGCGAGGTCGAGTTCGTCCCCGGCACGCTCGAAGGGGCGCGCGTCCGCCTGACGATCAAGGCGGCTTCTCTCGCGACGGTGGACGAAGCGAAGGAGAAGGATCGCCCCGAGATCGACCGCATGATGCGCGAAGACGCGCTCGAAGTCTCGAAGTACCCGGAGGTCTCCTTCGAGAGCACGAGCGTCACGGCGAGCCGCGTCAGGGAAGGTCTCTACCGCGCCCGCGTCATCGGCAACCTGACCCTGCACGGCGTCACCCAGCCCAACCTCTGGATTCAGGCGGAGGTGACTTTCAAGGACGAAGACCTCCGCGCGCAGGGCGAGTTTACTATCCGGCAGGCCGACTACAAGATCAAGCCGGTCACGGCCCTCGGCGGCATGCTCAAGGTCAAGAACGAGCTGAAGTTCAAGTTCGACATCGTTGCCAGTAAGCAGTGAGCGGTGAGCAGTGAGCAGTTTCAAGTTGAAGCGAGCGCGGCAGTATTTCTTTCAACTGCTCACTGCTCACTTTCTTCTCATGCACGAGCTTTCCATCGCCATGAGCATGATCGAGATGGCCGCGGAGGAGGCGGCGCGGCGCGGCGGTGTGCAGGTGTGCGCGATTCACTTGAAGTTGGGGCCGCTGTCGGGCGTCGTGCGCGAGGCGCTGCTCTTCTCCTACGAGGTGGCGTGCGAGGGCACGCCGCTCGAAGGCTCGCGCCTCGTCATCGAGGACGTGCCCGTCGTCGTCTTCTGCCCCGCATGCGCGGAGGAGCAGACGCTCGCCTCCGTCCAGAAATTCTTCTGCCCCGCGTGCGGCACGCCCACTTCGCAGGTCTTGCGCGGTAAGGAGCTTGAGGTCGTGGCACTGGAGCTGGAACAATGAGCACGCAGCCCCGCCTGGTCGAAGTCAGGCAGAACGTGCTGAAGCAGAACGACCTGCTCGCGCGCCGTCTTCGCGAGCGCTTCCGCGCGGCCGGCGTCTTCGTCGTCAGCCTCGTCTCAAGCCCCGGCGCGGGCAAGACCGCTCTCCTCGAAAGCGTGCTCACGCGGCTGCGGCCCCGGCTCAACGTCGCCGCGCTCGTCGGCGACCTCGCCACCGAGAACGACGCCGCGCGCCTCGCCCGAAGCCATGCGCCCGTCCGGCAGATAACGACGGGGACGGTCTGCCACCTCGACGCCTCGATGGTCGAGCGCAGCCTCGAAGACTTCGGACTCGAAGAGATGGACGTGCTCTTCATCGAGAACGTCGGCAACCTCGTCTGCCCCGCGAGCTACGACCTCGGCGAGAGCCTGCGCCTCGTGCTGCTCTCCGTGACCGAGGGCGAGGACAAGCCCTTGAAGTACCCGACCATCTTCAACACGGCGGACGTGGCCGTCATCACCAAGATGGACATCGCCGCCGCCGTCGAGTTCGACGCGGAGGCCGCGCGCGCCAACATCCAGTCCGTCCGCCCCGGCATGAAAATCTTCGAAGTGTCTTCGAAGACCGGCGCAGGGATGGACGGACTTTTACAGTTCCTGACCGAGGTAAAAGAAGTGATGAGTTATGAGTGATGACAAAGGCCCGCCGGTCTTTCTTATCACTCATCACTCATCACTCATCACTCTTATGCACCTCGCCCAAACACGTCTGACCCTCACGCGCGTCCGGGTACGTGTGCGCGGCATCGTGCAGGGCGTCGGCTTCCGCCCCTTCGTCTACGCGCTCGCCCGAAGGCACTCGCTCAAAGGTCTGGTCTTGAACGACACGGCCGGCGTGCTCATCGATGTGGAAGGCGACGAGGACGCAATCGGGCAATTCGTCGGCGAGCTTAAAACCGAAGCACCGCCGCTCGCACTCGTCGAGTCGGTCGAGTCGGACTATGACTTAAACCCGGCGCGGTACGAAGACTTCCGGATTGTCGAGAGCGCCGACGCGGGCGAAAAGTTCGTCCCCGTCTCGGCCGACGTGGCGACCTGCGCGGACTGCCTGCGCGAGATGCGCGACCCGACGGACAGGCGCTACCGCTACCCCTTCATCAACTGCACCAACTGCGGCCCGCGCTTCACCATCGTCGAGGCCACGCCTTACGACCGCGCGCGCACCACGATGCGCGACTTCGCGATGTGCGACGAGTGCCGCGCCGAATACGAGAACCCGCTCGACCGGCGCTTCCACGCCGAGCCGATTGCCTGCCGGACTTGCGGCCCAGATTTGAAGCTGACGGACGCGTTCGGGCTTGAAGCCGAGTTCGACGAGGTTGATGGAATAGACATCATCGGCCACGTGCGCCGTCTGCTCCTGGGCGGGAAGATCGTCGCCGTTAAAGGCGTCGGCGGTTACCACCTCGCCTGCGACGCGACGGACGTTGCCGCCGTCGAACGCCTGCGCGGGAGGAAGTATCGCGAGGAGAAGCCGTTCGCGCTGATGGCGAGTTCCGTCGAAGTCGTGCGACGCCACTGTGCCGTCTCGGAGGCCGAGGAGTCTCTGCTCCTCTCGCCGCGCCGCCCCGTCGTGCTGCTCGCGCGTAAAGAAGACTCGAACCTCCCCGCCGCCATCGCGCCCGGCGTGAAGACGCTCGGCTTCATGCTGCCGTACACGCCTTTGCATCAACTGCTTCTTGAAGAACTCGACCGCCCGCTCGTGCTGACCAGCGGCAACGTCTCCGACGAGCCCATCTGCTACGAAGACGGCGACGCGCGCGAACGTCTGCACGACATCGCAGATTATTTGCTGCTCAACGACCGGCGAATCAAGATGCGGACGGACGACTCGGTGGTGCGCGCGCACGAAGGGCGGGAGATGGTCTTGCGCCGCGCGCGCGGCTACGCGCCCGCGCCTTTGGCGGTGGGCTTTAAGTTCAAAAGAGAAGTCCTCGCCTGCGGCGCAGAGTTGAAGAACACCTTCTGTCTCGCGCGCGACCGCCACGCCTTCGTCAGCCAACACGTCGGCGACCTGGAAAACCTTGAGACGCTGCGCTCCTACGAGCAGGGCATCGAGCACTTCAAGCGCCTCTTTCAACTGCGGCCTGAAATAATCGCGCACGACCTCCACCCCGAATACCTCTCAACGAAGTACGCGCTCGCGCTCAATGATGAGTTCGAGCGCGTCGGCGTCCAGCACCACCACGCGCACGTCGCGAGCTGCATGGCCGACAACCGGATTGAGGGCGAAGTCATCGGCGTCGCGCTGGACGGGCTCGGCTTCGGCGCGGACGGGCGCATGTGGGGCGGCGAGTTCTTCGTCGCGGACTTCTTGAGGGCAGAGCGCGTCGCGCACCTCGACTACGTCCCGATGCCCGGCGGCGCGCGGGCCGTCCGCGAGCCCTGGCGCATGGCCGCCGTCTACCTGCAACGCACTTTCGGCGACGACTTTCTAAACTTGGATTTACCATTCGTCCGAAGGCTCGACCGGCGCGCGTGGGGCGCCCTGCGCGGCATGACCAGGTCCGGCACGAACAGTCCCGAAACGTCGAGCATGGGCCGCCTGTTCGACGCCGTGGCGGGGCTCCTGTGTGTTCGAAGCGCGGTCAACTACGAAGGGCAGGCGGCGATTGAGTTGGAGACTGTGGCCGACCGCGCGTGCGCGCAAGGTTACGAGTTCGGGCTTGAAGATGGAGTCATCAAGGCCGAAGGCGTCGTCCGTGCCGCGGTCGAAGACCTGCTCGAAGGGCTCGCGCCCGAGACGGTCTCCGCGAAGTTTCATCTCGGAGTGGCTTCGCTCATCGCGTCCGTCGCGCGCCGCGTGAGGGACGCGCAAAGAATCAACCGCGTCGTGCTGTCGGGCGGCGTCTTCCAGAACATGCTCCTGCTCGAACGCGCGAGCCGTCTGCTCCGGCGCGAAGGCTTCGAGGTCTTCACACACAGCCGCGTGCCGCCGAACGACGGCGGCATCAGTCTCGGCCAGGCGGCCGTCGCCAACGCCCGCCTCTTGGCGGGGAGGATTTAGAGCCCATGTGCTTAGCGATACCCGGAAAGATCGTCGAGATAGTTGACGCGGAGAACTTCATCGCCAAGGTCGAGGTCGGCGGCGTGCGGCGCAACGTCAACGTCGGGATGCTCGACAGGGAAGAGGCGGCGGTCGGCAACTACGTGTTGATTCACGTCGGCTTCGCGATGACCCGCATCGACGAGCACGAGGCGATGGAGACGCTGCGCATCCTGGAGGAGATCGGGCAATTCAAGGACGAGTTCGACCAGTTCCAGACGGCTCTGGAATGATTGCGGATTGCGGAATTCGGATTGTGGATTGTTAAAGAGGTGAATGTGAATGCCGCAGGGGAATAAACAAGGAATGAAGGAAGAGGGCGAATCCGCAATCCGCAATCCGCAGTCCGCAATCGGCGGGGATTTCTCGCGAGCTTTCTACCCCTTCCTGCACGCGGACGAGCGCGGGCCGGGCGAGTTGTTGGAAGAGCTGCGCTTCTCTCTGCTGGAGAAGGCGCGCGAGAGCGTCGAGGTCAAGTCGAAGTTCTTCGAGGAGAACAAGGACACGATCCTTTCGGCGTCGCTCCTGCTGGCGAAGGCTTTTCACCGCGGGCGCAAGCTGCTGGTGTGCGGCAACGGCGGTTCGGCGACCGACGCGCAGCACGTCGCCGTCGAGTTCATGCACCCCGTCACGGTGGGGCGCAAGGCGCTGCCCGCCATCTGCCTGACGAACGACATGGCGATGGTCACAGCCGTCGCGAACGACGTGGGCTTCGGCGACGTGTTCACGCGCCAGCTCATCGCGCTCGGGCAGGAAGGCGACGTGCTTCTGGGCATCTCGACGAGCGGCAACTCCGAGAACCTCTCGCACGCCTTCGCGACCGCGCGCCGCCTGAAGCTCGGCACGTTGGGCTTCGCGGGCGGCGACGGCGGTCGGATGGAAGAGTTGCGCGCGGCGGGGCTGCTCGACTTCTGTCTGACCGTCCCCACTTCGAGCATCCACCGCGTACAGGAGACGCACGTCGCCCTCTACCACGTCATGTGGGACGTGGTGCACGAGTTCTTGCAGCACAAGTCTTTGGTCGAAGGGGAGGCCGGAGTATGAAGTTCGTAGACGAGTACCGGCAGGGCGACATCGCCGAGAGGCTGGCGGCGGAGATCGCGCACACGACCTCGCGCCCGCTTAAGTTCATGGAGGTCTGCGGCGGCCACACGCACACCATCTTCAAGTACGGCATCGAGGACTTGCTGCCGCCCAACATCATGATGATTCACGGGCCGGGCTGCCCCGTCTGCGTCATCCCCCTGGGGCGCGTGGACGACGCCGTCTCGATTGCGCAGCGGCCCGGCGTCATCTTCACGACCTTCGGCGACGCGATGCGCGTGCCGGGCTCGAAGACGAGTCTGCTCGACGCGAAGGCTTCGGGTGCGGACGTGCGGATGGTCTACTCGCCGCTCGACGCTTTGAAGCTGGCGAAGAAGAACCCCGACCGGCACGTCGTCTTCCTCGCGCTTGGCTTCGAGACGACCGCGCCCTCGACGGCGTTGACCGTCATGCAGGCGGAGAAGGACGGCGTCGAGAACTTTTCCGTCTTCTGCAACCACATCATGATCGTGCCGGCTTTGAAGGCGCTGCTCGACTCGCCCGACTTGCAACTCGACGGCTTCCTCGGCCCCGGCCACGTCAGCACGGTCATCGGCACGCGGCCTTACGAGTTCGTCCCAGCGGAGTACGGCAAGCCGGTCGTCGTCGCGGGCTTCGAGCCGCTCGACATCCTTCAGTCGATCCACATGCTCGTCCGTCAGGTCGTCGAAGGTCGGGTGGAGGTCGAGAACCAGTACGGGCGCTGCGTCAACCGCGACGGCAACCGCAAGGCGCTCGAAGTGCTCTTCGACGTGTTCGAGCCGCGCGACTTCTTCGAGTGGCGCGGCCTCGGCTCCATCGCGCACAGCGGCATGAAGCTCAGCCGCAAGTACGCCCGCTTCGACGCCGAGCTGAAATTCAACGTGCCCGGCCTGCGCGTGGCCGACCCGAAGGCTTGCCAGTGCGGCGAGATTCTGAAAGGCGTCAAGCGGCCGTGGGAGTGCAAGGTCTTCGGCACGGCCTGCACGCCGGAGACGCCCATCGGCTCGTGCATGGTCTCAAGCGAAGGCGCGTGCGCGGCCTACTACAACTTCGGCCGACTCTCGAAGATTGCCGAGCGCTCCGCGGCAGGCAGCTAGAAGGGTGTTAGGTGTTGGGTTTTGGTTTTAACCAGCACCTAACACCCAGCACCCAACACCCAACATTCTGAGATGACAAGCGAGTTCACACCATCGCCGCTCTTCGAGCGCGTCGAGCGCGCGCGTCGGAGGAAGCGCAAGCTCCGGGACGAGCAGATTACGCTCGCGCACGGCAGCGGCGGGCGCGCGATGCACGAGCTGATCGAAGGGCTCTTCCTCGAACAACTGCGCAACCCTCTGCTCGAAGCCTTGGAAGACCAGGCCGTCTTCGAGGTGGGCGAAGGCGAGGGGCGCGCGCGGCTGGCGTTTACGACCGACTCCTACGTCGTCACGCCGGTCTTCTTCCCCGGCGGCGACATCGGGCGGCTCGCCGTCTGCGGCACGGTCAACGACCTCGCGATGAGCGGCGCCCGCCCGCTCTACCTCTCCTCCGCGTTCATCATCGAAGAGGGTTTCCCCGTCGAGGAGTTGCGGCGCATCCTCGCCTCGATGCGCGAGGCGGCCGACGAGGCGGGCGTGCAAGTCGTGACGGGCGACACGAAGGTCGTGCAGAAGGGCGGCGCCGACCGCGTCTTCATCAACACCGCGGGCATCGGCGTGATCGAGTCGCCCGTGCGCATCTCCGCCGCGCGCGCGCAGGTCGGCGACAAAGTTATCTTGAGCGGAACCATCGGCGACCACGGCACGACCATCATGATCGCGCGCGGCGAGCTGGAGCTTGAGACCGACATCCGGAGCGACACCGCGCCGCTCCACTCGCTCGTCCGCGAGATGTTGGACGAGGCCGCGCGCGTCGGCAACGCGGACGCGGTTCACTGCCTGCGCGACCCGACGCGCGGCGGCGTGGCGACGACGTTGAACGAGATGGCGCTCGCATCCGAGGTCTGCATCGAGATACGCGAAGACCTCATCCCCGTGCGCGAGGAGGTGCACGGCGCGTGCGAGATTCTCGGCCTCGACCCGCTCTACGTCGCCAACGAGGGGAAGCTGGTTGCGATAGTGGCGGCCGACGCGGCCGACTCTATCGTCGCGCGCATGCGGGAGCACGACTACGGCCGCGACGCGTGCGTCATCGGCGAGGTGAAGGCCGAGCCGCAGGGCATCGTGGCGATGCGGACGGGCTTCGGCGGCACGCGCATCGTAGACATGCTCGTCGGCGAACAGCTCCCGAGAATCTGTTAGCTTCCATGACACCGACCGAACCACTCTCGGCCGCCCCCGTGCTGGCCTTCGGCTTCGTGCTGGGTCTCAAGCACGCGGTCGAGGCCGACCACCTGGCGGCCGTCTCAGCCATCGTCAGCGAGCGCAGGAGCGTCTGGAGTTCGTCGCTCGTGGGCGGACTCTGGGGCCTCGGCCACACGCTCGCGCTGCTGGTCGCGGGCGCCGCCGTGATCCTGTTTCATTTCGAGATAGGCGCGCGAACCGAGCGGGCGCTTGAGTTCGTAGTCGGCCTCATGCTGGTCGCGCTGGGCGCGAACGCTTTGCGGAAGCTCGCGCGCGGCGGCCGCGTCCACCTCCACACGCACCGCCACGGCGGGCGCGAGCACATCCACCCGCACGTCCACACGCACCTCGCCGCCGCCGCGCCCGAGCCCGAAGACCCGCACACGCATCACGGCCTGCGGCTGGGCCGTCGCCCGCTGTTCGTCGGGATGATTCACGGGCTGGCGGGCAGCGCGGCGTTGACGCTGCTCGTGCTCTCGACCATCTCGTCGCCCTTCGTCGGGCTTCTCTATCTCGCCGTCTTCGGCGTCGGCTCCCCCGGGGGGATGATTCAGATGAGCGCGGTCGTCGGCCTGGCCAAACCCGCCTTGCCGTCCGCCGCGAGGTAGATCGCCTGCTTCGCGCCCATCGGCCATTTCGCCGAACGCTGCCATTCGTCGATGCCGGTGGCATAGGTCAGCACCGGCGGCGTGTGCGGGTCGGCCGCGCGCTTCACGCGCGCACACCTCGCCGTGCGAGGGCTGGCGGGCCTCTTCAGCCTGAGCCTCGGCCTGTTGACGGTGGTCGGCTTCATAGGCGGCCTGTGAGGATTACTCGACCGGCCGTGCCTCCGTGTCTCCGCGGTTAACTGCCTTCATACTCACTCAAGTGAAAACTGCTTTAATATTTTGAGTGCGGAAACCACGTCAGGCTCGGTATATTGGGTCTGTCTCAGAATTGTCGGGCAAAGCCATGAAGAAAGAAGACCGGGGCCGGAATCGTCCGTCAGCCGACGACGGGGAACGTTTGACGCGGCGCGAGTTGTTGAGAGCCGTTGGCGCGGCTGCACTCGGCGCGGCCTTCCCCCTCGCGTTCGCCTCCGCCGAATCGCACAGTCCTTCCGAACAGGTGAAAGGCGCCGTGACGCCGCGCGCGTCAGCCTTCCCCTTAACCGACGTGCGGCTCCTCGAAGGGCCTTTCCGGCAGGCGCAGGAGCGCGACGCGAAGTACCTGCTGCGGCTTGAGCCCGACCGCCTCCTGCACAACTTCCGCGTCAACGCGGGGCTCCGGCCGAAGGCGCCCGTCTACGGCGGCTGGGAGTCGCAGGAGCCCTGGGTCGGCATCCGCTGTCACGGACACACGCTGGGTCACTACCTGTCCGCCTGCTCGTTGATGTTCGCGGCGACGGGCGACGAGCAGTTCAAGCGTCGCTCGGATTACATCGTCGCGGAGCTGCGCGAGTGTCAGGACGCGGGCGGGAGCGGCCTCGTCTGCGCCTTCCCCGACGGCGAGCAGTCTCTCCGCGCCGTCGTGGACGCGAAGCGCTTCGTCGGCGTGCCCTGGTACACGATGCACAAGGTCTTCGCGGGCCTGCGCGACACCTACGTGCACACGGACAACCGGACGGCGCTCGACGTGCTCTTGAAGCTTTCGGACTGGGCCGTCAAATTCACGCGCGACATCTCGGACGAACAGTTCCAGCGGATGCTCGACACGGAGCACGGCGGGATGAACGAGGTGCTCGCCGACGTGTACGCCCTCACGGGCGAGCGGAGGTTCATCGCGCTCGCCGAGCGGTTCTGCCACCGCGCGCTGCTCGTCCCGCTCGCCGGGGGGCGCGACACTCTGGACAAGCTGCACTCCAACACGCAAATCCCGAAGGTCATCGGTTTCAACCGACTCTACGAGCTGACCGGGCGCGACGATTACGGCGCGGCGGCGCGCTTCTTCTGGCGCACGGTCGTTGAGAACCGCACGTTCGCCACCGGCGGCAACGGCGACAACGAGCACTTCTTCCCGCCCGCGGATTTCTTAAAGCATCTTGGCTCGGCCAAGACGATGGAGACGTGCTGCTCGCACAACATGCTGAGGCTGACCCGGAGCCTCTTCGCGCTCGACCCTTCGGCGGCTTACGCCGACTACTACGAGCGCGCCCTCTACAACAGCATCCTCGCCTCGCAAGACCCCGACTCGGGGATGATGACCTACTTCCAGCCCACGCGCCCCGGCTACCTGAAACTCTACTGCACGCCGACCGACTCGTTCTGGTGCTGCACGGGCTCGGGGATGGAGAACCACGCCAAGTACGGCGACTCGATCTACTTCCGCGGCGCCGACACGCTCTACGTCAACCTCTTCATCCCTTCAACTTTGAGCTGGAAAGAGAAGGGGCTGACCGTCACACAGACGACACGCTTCCCTGAGCAGGACCGCACGCGTCTGCGGCTGAAGGTTCGAGGGTCTTTAAGTCTGACCCTCAACGTCCGTCACCCTTCCTGGTGCGACGCGGCGACGGTCTTCGTCAACGGACGCCGTCACACGACATCCCGACGGCCCGGCGGCTACGTCGCGTTGAAGCGCGTGTGGCGCGACGGCGACACGGTCGAGGTGCGCCTACCGATGTCGCTCCGCGCGGAACCCTTACACGGGCACGCAGACCTCATCGCTTTCATGTACGGGCCAATCGTCCTCGCGGGCAGACTCGGGCGTGAAGGTTTGACGCCCGGAGCGGACATCATCGTCAACGAGCGCACCTACGGCGACGTGCTGAACGACAAGGTCGAAGTGCCCGTGCTGGTCGGCGACGTGAAGGAGTTGGTCAAACAGATTAAGCCTTCGACGGGGGAGGCGTTGACGTTCGAGACGAAAGGCATCGGCCGTCCACACGACGTGAGTCTCGTCCCCTTCTACCGCGTCGCGCATGAGCGTTACAACCTCTACTGGAAAGTGGTCGGGAAGGGCGACGCCAGACCCGCGTAGGTTGACACATGAATCCATTAAGACAGCTTGCACGGACAGCCGTCACGGCCTTCGTCCTCGTCCACCTCGCCGCGCAACTGTGCTCGGCGCAGCAGCCGACGTTCACGCCGTACAAGGCGAGCGGCATCTACGCCGTCGGCGAGAAGGTCGGCTGGACGGCCGCACTGCCGCCGGGCGCGGCCCCGACCGAGGGCTACACGTACGCCGTCAGGAAGAACAATCAGGACGTAATCAAGACCGGGACGCTCGACTTCTCGTCCGGCCGCGCCGTCATCGAGACCACATTGGACGAGCCCGCGATGGTCTACGTGCAAGTCTCAACCCCGGGCGGCGCGGGGCAAGATACGGGCGCGGGCCTCGCCCTCGGCGCGGCCGTGGCGCCGGAGAGGCTGCAACCTTCCGTCGCACGTCCGGCGGACTTCGACGACTTCTGGGCTTCAAAAATCAAGACGCTGAAGGCCGTCCCCGAGAACGTTGTCCTCACCGCTGCGGACAGCGGAAAGCCCGACGTGGAGTACGCCACCATCAGGATGGACAACGTGGGCGGCGCGCACGTCTACGGGCAACTGGCGAAGCCGAAGCGGCCGGGCAAGTTCCCCGCGCTCGTCATCCTCCAGTGGGCCGGCGGGCCTTACCCTTTGCAGAAGCAGTGGGTCACAGACCGCGCTGCCGAAGGGTGGCTCGCGCTCAACATCGAGCCGCACGACGTGCCCGGCGACCAGCCGCAGTCCTTCTACGACGCGCTCCCGCAGGAGTTGAAGAACTACCACACCATCGGCCGCGACGACCGCGACAAGAGCTACTTCCTGCGAATGTACCTCGCAGACTATCGAGCCGTGGACTACCTCGCGGGTCGTTCGGACTGGGACGGCCGCACGCTCGTCGTGATGGGCACGAGCATGGGCGGACAGCAGAGCCTCGCCGTCGCGGGGCTCCACCCGAAGATCACGCACGTCGTCGTCAACGAGCCCGCGGGCTGCGACACGAACGGGCCGCTGCACGGGCGCGCGTCGGGCTATCCCTCCTGGCCCGCCGACGACCCGCAGGTCATGAAGACGGCGCTCTACTTCGACCCCGTCAACTTCGCCCCGCGCATTAAAGTTCCGTCCCTGGTCGCCATGGGTTTCGTGGATACGGTCACGCCGCCGGTCGGCATCTGGATCGCCTACAACCAGATTAAGGGGCCGAAAGAGGCCGTCCCCATGACGGAATCGCCTCACAACCATCAGGCCACGCCGGCCCAGCAGCGACCTTTCACCACGCGCTCGGCCGAGTGGCTGAATACGCTCGTTCAAGGAGGCACGGTGAAACCTAACTCCGGCGCGGCCGGTCAAACGACCTCTAACCAACCGCCCGCAGACCGGCCCGTGCCGCGCCCCGACCAGAACTCGATGCTCGCGCACGCAGAGCTTTTGGAGAAGAGGAAGAAGGGGCACATCGACCTCTACTTCCTCGGCGACTCCATCACGCGGCGCTGGGGCACGAGCGACGAGCAGTACAAGGCGTTCCTTGAGAACTGGCGGCAGAACTTCTACGGCTGGAACGCCGCGGACTTCGGCTGGGGCGGCGACACCACGCAGAACATCCTCTGGCGTCTGGAAAACGGCGAACTGGACGGCGTCAACCCCAAAGTCATCATCCTGATGGCCGGCACGAACAACGTCGGCAGAACATCTCCGCAAGGCCCAGACGACCCGCGGGCCGCCGACGTTCCGCGAGGCATCAAGGCCATCCTCGACCTCTGCCGCCGGAAGGCTCCCAAAGCCACCATCATCCTCATGGGCATCACGCCCCGCAACGATAATGTGGCCGTCATGCCCATCATCGACGAAATCAACAGGCGGATAGCGAAGCTCGCCGACGGGAAGAGGGTCAGGTTCGTCAACATCAACGGCAGGCTCGCCGACGGCGGGGGAAGGCTCTACGAGGGGATGACCAACCGGGACATGCTGCACTTGGACGTGAAGGGTTATCAGGTGTGGGCCGACGCGCTGAAGCCCATCCTCACCGAACTGCTCGGCCCGCCCGCCAAAGAAGACCATGCCCCGCCGCCTACCGGCGACCCGAGCGCGAGAAAGTAGGAGCGGCCGCGAGCTTTCATAACGTGAAATCCGATTGCTTCTATTGATTAATAGTTCGCGACTGCAACAATATAGCCCGGAGAGACGGTAATTAATGAAAGCAGGAATATTAAAGGGGAGCTTCTCAAATCCCCTTTTTAAGTTGTTGATATAGAAGGGGATAAGTCTTTCCAGCCTCTAACTTAAGCGACGGACGGGGCGACGAAGTGCTTTTGGAGGATGAGCGCTATCGCCCCGCGCAGGCGCGGGTGGGCCAGCTCGTCCACGGGGATGATGCGCGTGGCCGAGGGCTGTTGGCACTTCTCGGCCACGATGCGGCTGATGATGGGTTCGATTCTCGACCAGACGCGCGACACCTCCGCGGCCACGACGATCAGGCTCGGGGCGAAGCTGGTGATGAGCATGGCGATGCCGACGCCGAGGTAGTGTGCCTGCCGGTCGATGGCTTCGATGGCTTTGGGGTCGCCCTGGTCGCACAGGCGCAGGAGCGAGTCGAAGGTCGGGGCGGAGCCGTCCTGCGAGCCGCGGTCGGAGCGCGCGTTGGTCGTAATCCGCGTGTAGTAATCGACGGCCGCCGTGTTCGAGGCGTAGACCTCCCAGCAGCCAGTGTTGCCGCAGCGGCACACGGGGCCGTCTTCGTTCAGAGAGACGTGGCCCAACTCCGCGGCCAGCCCCGTCGCGCCCCGCAGCAACTCGCCGTCGGCGATAATGCCCGTCCCGATGCCCTCCGACACGGTCAGGGCGATGAGGTCGTGCACCCCTTCGGAATGCTTCCCGTACCAGGTCTCGAAGAGTGCACAGGAGTTGGCTGCGTTATCGACTTCGACGGGGATGCCCGTGGCTTCTTCAAGCGGCCCCTTGATGTCCACCGTGCGCGCCTGTTTGATATCGACCTCCTGCCAGCCCAGATTCGGGGCAAAGACGAGCCGCTGCGTCTTGGGGTCTACGCGGCCGGGTATGCCGACGCCGATCCCTTCGCAGAAGATTTGCGGCTGAGAACGGCGCATGTTCTGTATGCGCTCGGCCAGCCCTTCGAGGAAGGTCTGCGGGTCGGAGGGGGTCGGGAGCGAGTCCTGCGTGAGGATGCGCGCGTTGAGGTCCGTGAGCGCGAGGGTCGTCAGGCGCGGTCGCACGTCAACCCCGATGATGCCCGCCCTCTCGTTGTTGAGGTGCAGAAAACGTGGCTTACGGCCGCGTGGGGCGTGGCCGAGCGCGCCCTCCGTGATCCATTGTTCGGAGATGAGTTGTTCGGTGATGGAGGAGACGGTGCTGCGCTGAAGACCCGAAAAACGCGCGAGGTCTGCGCGCGAGATGGGCTGGCGCGTACGTATCAGGTTGAGGAGAATGCGGCGGTTGATGTCGCGCGCCGTCTCGCTCGTCGCGACCTGAAAGTTGGATAGGTTGATTTTCCGCATGGCATCCGTTAAGTCAAATAGTTCAACAGTTACGCTTACTCTACAATAATTGCCTGCTTTCGGTCACTACAGCGGCAAGACTGAGTAGAATTCCGGACAGAACAAACAGATACCGGTAGGAGTCAAGATTTTGTTGACAAAAAAGCTTGCGGAATGTATTGTTGTGCCCTCGAACTAATGGCGTTCAATTCATGTTAAAAGTTTGGACGCTAAAAGTAAAGCCGGTTTTTAGCCCTCCCTCAATGGGTCAAGTAGTTCATTCCAGAAGGTTTTCAAGGGTTCCATTCCGATTTCAGCCCGAAGAGACCCGAGAGACGGGTCCTGGCAGCAGTTCTGAAAGGAGAGGAAGAAATGTTCCAGTTAAGCAGAGCCTTTACGCGTCGCGTCGAGAGCCACGAAGACTGTAAGTCACGCAAACACTCCGGGCCGTTCGGCCTCCTGGTCTGGGCACTCGTCCTCTCCGTCACGTCTCTGACGCTGCCCGGGGCGGCCCGCGCGCAGGTGCTCTACGGCTCGCTGACGGGGAACGTCACCGACTCGGCGGGCGCGGCCGTGCCCGGCGCGACCGTCACGGCCGTCAACAACGGCACCAACGTCTCGAAGGAGACGACGACCAACGGGGAGGGCATCTACCAGTTCAGCGACCTTCTCCCGGGCGTCTACAAGGTCACCATCGGGGGGACCGGCTTCACCACGTCCGTGACGGAGTCGGTCAACATCGAGGTCAACAACGTCCGCCGCGTCGATGTGACTCTCCAGCCGGGCGGCGTGAGCGACACCGTCACGGTCAACGCCGACACGGCGGTCGCGCTCCAGACCGACCGCGCCGACGTGAACGTCACGCAGACGGCCCGTCAGGTCAACGACCTGCCCATCGCGGGCAGCGCCGGGCGCAACTACCAAAGCTTGATGCAGATTGTCCCAGGCTCGGTGCTCGCGGGCGAGCAGAACTCGGCCGCGGGCAGCCCGCAGCGTTCCATCTCTTTCAACGTGAACGGCGTTTCGCGCCTTCAGAACAACACGAAGATCGACGGGTCAAGCATCACCTACCCTTGGCTCCCGACCAACACGGCCTACGTCCCGCCGGCCGAGGCCATCCAGTCGGTCAACATTGTCACCAACGCCTTCGACGCCGAGCAGGGCTTGGCGGGCGGCGCCGCCGTCAACGTCATCATCAAGTCGGGCACGAACGACTTCCACGGGACGGGCTGGGTCTATCACACGAACAGCCGCTTCGCCGCGCGCAACCACTTCCAGACCTCGCCGCAGAACCCGAAAGACCTGCTCACGCAGTTCGGCTACGCGGTGGGCGGGCCGATCCTCAAGAACAAACTTTTCTTCTTCACCGACTTCGAGCGCACGACGCGTCGGAACCTCTCGCGCGACAACAGGGTGAGCATCGCGCCCGCGTCCTTGCGCCCCGACGCGCAGGGCAACGTCCACTTCCCGACGGCGGCCGAGGGCGGCGCGACCATCTACGACCCGGCGTCGAGCCCCGACCCGCGGCTGCGCACGCCCTTCGCGAACAACACGATCCCGGCGAGCCGCATCGACCTCGCGGCCGTCGAACTCATCAAGCGGCTGCCCGCGCCGAACCTGCCCGGCTTCGTCAACAACTACCTGACGAACGGCACGGCCGAGTTCAACCGCAACAACATCGACACCAAGATTAACTACAACCCGACCGACCGGATGACGTTCTTCGGTCGCTACAGCATCTCGCCGACGCTCATTACCGAGCCGCCCATCCTGGGCGAGGCCGGCGGCGACGCCATCAACGGCGGCCAGTTGGGCGAGGCGACAGGGCGCGTGCAGGTCGCGGGGCTCGGCGGCACATACACCTTCAACGGGTCGCTCTTCCTCGACGCCAACTTCGGCTACACGCGCCAGCGTTTGGGCGCGGCCGGCCCCGACGTGGTCTCGGGCACGAACTTCGGGCTCGACGTGCTGAAGATTCCCGGCACCAACGGCACCGACCCGCTCCAGGCCGGCATCCCTTTCTTCAACGTCGCCAACTGGGCGAACATGGGGAACTCGAACACCGGCAACCCGTTCATCTTCCGCGACAACCAGTACGTCGGCTCGACCAACCTTTCCTGGCTGAGGGGCTCGCACTCGTTCCGCTTCGGCGGCGACTACCAGAACCAGCAACTCAACCACTTTCAGCCGCAGGGCGGCACCTTCCAGACCGTGCGCGGCACGTTCCAGTTCAGCGGCAACATCACGGCGCTGCAAGGCTGCGACGCCCCCAACACCGGGACGGCCGTCTGCGGCCAGCCGGGGGCCGTCACAACCGCCCTCGTTGCCACAGCCAACCGGTTCAACAACTGGGCGGACTTCCTTCTGGGACTGCCGAGCGGCGCGGGCAAGGTGGATCAACTCCACAACCCGAACTCGCTGCGGATGAAGTCCTACGCCCTCTACGCGCGTGACCACTGGCAGGTCAACCAGAAGCTGACGCTGACGTACGGCCTGCGTTGGGAGCGCTACCCGTTCCCGACCAAGGACAACACGGGCATCAACCGCTTCGACCCCGCGACGGGCCTCGTCTACACGGGCGGGCTCACGGGCGTGCCCGAGGACAGCGGGGCCGAGTCCGGGCCGGGGCAGTTCCTGCCGCGCTTCGGCGTCGCCTACCGCTGGAATGACAAGACTGTGCTCCGCGGCGGCTACGGCCAGTCGGCCGACCCGCGCCCGTTCATCGACTTCCGCAACGCGTACCCGGTCGTTAACCTCTTCGCCATGCCCACGGCCATCTTCAACACCTTCAACAACGGCTTCCTCCCGGTCACCACGCTGCGGCAGGGGCTTATCAACCCCAGCGCCCCGCCCGACCTGACGCAGGGCATCATCAGGCTCCCTTCGAACACAGGCACGACGACCTACCCAGCCACGCCGATGCGTAAGGAGATTCACTCCTTCAACTTCATCGTCGAGCGGCAACTGCCGATGAGCTTCACCAGTTCCGTCGGCTACGTCGGCACGCGGGCGGTCGGTCAGATGGGCTTCATCAACATCAACGCCGGCCCGCCGGGCCTGGGCAACAACGGCCGGCCGCTGTTTACGACCGACGCGCAGGGCAACCCCGTCAGGATCGTCGCCGACATCAACTCGATCCAGCCGTACAAGACGACCACGTACGACTCTTTGCAGGCGACGCTCAACCGGCGCTGGACGGGCTCGCTCTTCGGGCTCGCCTACACCTTCTCGAAGGCAATCAACTACGCCGACAACGACGCCAACCCGAGAATCCAGTACATGCCCGAGGCCGAGCGCAACCGCGGCCCCGCGGGCTACGACCGGCCGCACAACCTCCAGGGCTACTTCGTCTGGGATCTGCCGCTCGGCAGGTCGCAGCGCTGGCTGAGCGACGGCGTCGGCAGCAAGCTACTCGGCGGCTTCCAGCTGACCGGCCTCTTCAGCGTCATGAGCGGGACGCCCTTCTACGTCGTGCAGAACACGGCGCCGAACCTGAACGCCGCCGGGAGCCAGCAGGTGCCCAACCAGCTTGTCTCCGAGATTCGATACCTGAACGGCATCGGCCCGGGACGGCCCTACTTCGACAACACGATCCTGGCCCCGAACCTGTGCACCTCAAACTGTGCGTGGGCGTCGGAGAACGGCGCGCGCTTCGGCAGCGCGGGGCGCAACAACCTGCGCGGGCCGGGGTTCAAGAACCTCGACCTGAGCCTGTTCCGCACCTTCCCTCTGAGGGAATCGCTCAGCCTGCAACTACGCGTCGAGGCGCTCAACGCCTTCAACCACCCGAACTACGCCAACCCGAACGCGAACATCTCCGACCCGAGCACGTTCGGCATCGTCACCGCGACGACCGGCACCGCGCAGCGCAGCATGCGCTTCGCGGCCCGCCTGTCCTTCTAGCGCGCCCGCGGCGGCGTGGCCCGTCCCGACTCTTCGGGCCACGCCGCCCTTTTTTCGCCCCGGCGACACGCGTCGGGTAGAATCACCCTGATGACACAGACATCCCCGGGGCATCGCTTCACACGCCGTGTGAGGCGCGGGGGCTTTACGCTCGCCGTCGCGTGCGCGCTGCTGCCGGGCTACGCTTTGACGCTTCAAGCGAGGCAACAGGCCGCGCCCGCGCCGCACCTGCGTAAGCAAGGCACGGCGACGCAGCTCGTCGTTGACGGCAAGCCCTTCCTCGTCCGCGGCGGCGAGTTGGGGAACTCAAGCTCGTCCAGTCTTGAGTACATGCGCGGCGTGTGGCCGAAGCTCGCCGCGATGAAACTCAACACGGTCGTCATCCCCGTCTACTGGGAGTTGATTGAACCGGTTGAGGGAAAGTTCGACTTCGAGTTGGTTGACGGCCTGCTTCGTGACGCGCGGCAGCACGGGCTCAAGCTCGTGCCCCTTTGGTTCGCCTCTTGGAAGAACAGCATGTCCACCTACGTGCCGGCGTGGGTGAAGCACGACCAGAAGCGCTTCCCCCGCTCGCAGGACAGGTTGGGGCGCGGCATCGAAATCCTCTCGACCTTCAGCCGCGAGAACATGGAGGCGGACGGGCGCGCCTTCGCCGCCTTCATGCGCCACCTGCGCGAGGTGGACGGCCGCGACCAGACCGTCATCATGGTGCAGGTCGAGAACGAGATCGGCATGATCCCCGACTCGCGCGACCGCAGCCCCGTCGCCGAAAGACTCTTCGACGGGCCTGTCCCGGCGGAGTTGATGGCTTACTTGGAGAAGAATAAGGAGACGCTACAGCCTGAGCTGCGCGCGGCGTGGGGCGCTTCGGGTTGGAAGACGCGCGGCAGTTGGGAGGAGGTCTTCGGGCGCGGGTACGCGACGGACGAGATTTTCATGGCGTGGCACTTCGCGCGCTACGCGAATCGCGTGACGGAACTCGGCAAGGCGGAGTACAAGATACCGATGTTCGTCAACGCGGCCCTCATCCGTCCGGGTTACCTGCCGGGACAGTACCCGAGCGCGGGGCCTCTGCCGCACCTCCTCGACGTGTGGCGCGCGGCCGCGCCGCAGTTAGACTTCCTGTCGCCCGACATCTACTTCCCGAACTTCATCGAGTGGACGCGGAAGTATCAGGTCGCGGGCAATCCTCTCTTCATCCCCGAGGTGCAGTTCGGGCCGCAGAACTCCGTGCAAACGCTCTACGTCTTCGGCCGCCACGACGCCATCGGCTTCAGCCCCTTCAGCATCGAGTCGGCCGAGGGGCGTGCGTCGGAGCTACTTACCGCCGGGTACGAGGTCGTCGAACAACTGACGCCGCTCATCGCGGAGCACCAGGGCAAGGGCGAGATGGTCGGGCTGCTCGCCGAAGGCACGGAGCCGCAACGCGTGCCGCAGCAGTTGAGGCTCGGCGGGTACAAGCTGAACGTGACGTACGAGCGCCCGAGTTCGGCCCCGCCCGCGCAGGCCAACCCGGGCGCGGCGCCGCCCGCGCAGACGAACGACACGCCGTCGGGCGGGCTCGTCATCGCCACGGGGCCGGACGAGTTCGTCATCGCGGGCACGGGCTTCGTCATCGTCTTCGAGGCCGACTCGCCGGGCGACCCGCTGGTCGGCATCGTGTCGGCGCAGGAAGGAAAATATGTAAACGGTCAGTGGCAGCCCGGGCGCTGGCTCAACGGCGACCAGACGCACCAGGGCCGACACATACGTCTGCCCTCGGGCAGGTTCGACATACAGCGCGTCAAGCTCTACCGTTACCGTTAAGGGTCGCAGAACTTCAGATGAAGGCGATACGTCAGGGGTGTCAACGAATTCGCACGACGAGTCTTGTCTGCCTCGCCGTCGCGCTTCATTTGCTCGCGGTCTCGACGGCGAAGGCCGACGACGGTTATCGCCTGTGGCTGCGCTACGACCCTCTGCCCGCGAACGCCGTCAAGGACTACCGCGCGCGCGTCACGTCCGTCGTCGTGCAGGGTCAGTCGCAGACGCTCGACGCCGTCCGCAAGGAACTCGTGAGCGGCTGCGCGGGACTGCTCGGCGGTTCGGTGTCGCTCGCGGAGAAAGTAGAGCGCGACGGCGCCTTGGTCGTGGGCGTGCCTTCGAACTCGCCGCTCATAGACAGCCTCAACTGGGGGCGGCAACTCGCCGCGCTCGGCCCCGAGGGCTTTCGTCTACGCACGGTCAAACTCGGCGGGCGCACGGTCACGGTCATCGCCTCGCAGGGCGAGGTCGGCGCGCTCTACGGCGCCTTCCACTTCCTGCGATTGATGCAGACTCTTCAACCTATCGGCAACCTCGACGTGAGTCAGAAGCCGCGGCTTCAGCTCCGCGTGCTCAACCACTGGGACAACCTCGACCGCAGCGTCGAGCGCGGCTACGCCGGCCGCTCGCTGTGGGACTGGGACGCGCTGCCCGGCAAGGTTGACCCGCGTCTTATTGACTACGCTCGTGCGAACGCTTCAATCGGCATCAACGGCTCGGTGCTCAACAACGTCAACGCCAACTCTAAAAGTTTAAGCGCCGAGTACCTGCAAAAGACGAAGGCCATCGCCGACGCCTTCCGACCCTACGGCGTGCGCGTCTATCTTTCGGCGCGCTTCTCTTCGCCCATCGAGCTGGACGGTTTGAAGACCGCAGACCCGCTCGACCCCGAAGTCGCCGCGTGGTGGAAGAAGAAGGCGGACGAGATTTACAAGCTCATCCCGGACTTCGGCGGCTTTCTTGTCAAGGCCAACAGCGAGGGGCAGCCCGGCCCGCGCACGTACAACCGCGACCACGTTGACGGCGCGAACATGCTGGCCGCCGCGCTCGCGCCGCATGGCGGCGTCGTCATCTGGCGCGCCTTCGTCTACGACGCCAGGCCCGGCTACGACCGCGCCGCGGCGGCCTTCGACCAACTGCAACCCTTCGACGGCAAGTTCGCGCCGAACGTCCTGCTGCAAGTCAAGAACGGCGCGATAGATTTTCAGCCGCGCGAGCCCTTCCACCCGCTCTTCGGCGCGATGCCGAAGACGCAGTTGATGCTCGAAGCGCAGGTCACGCAGGAGTACCTCGGGCACTCAAACCATCTCGTCTTCCTCGCCCCGATGTGGCGCGAGGTGCTCGACTCCGACACGCGCGTCAAAGGCCCCGGCTCGACCGTGACGAAGGTCTTGGACGGCACGCTCTTCGGCCAACGCATCACGGGCATGGCCGGCGTCGCCAACACCGGCACGGATAGGAATTGGACGGGCCACCACTTCGGGCAGGCGAACTGGTACGCCTTCGGCCGCCTCGCCTGGAACCCCGACACGCCCTCGAAGCAGATCGCCGACGAGTGGATCAAGATGACGCTCACGCGCGACCCGAAGGCCGTGGCCGTCGTCGAGCGCATCATGTTGGAGTCGCACGAGGCTGTCGTCGATTACATGACGCCGCTCGGGCTGCATCACATCATGTGGGGCGGGCACCACTACGGCCCCGCGCCCTGGGAGAACAAGTTCGACCGCGCCGACTGGAACCCCGTCTACTACAACAAAGCAGACTCGAACGGCATCGGCTTCGACCGCACGGCGTCGGGCAGCAACGCCGTCGCGCAGTACAGCCCCGACGTGCGCGCCGTCTTCGCCGACCCGGCCGCCACGCCCGAAAAGTATCTGCTCTGGTTCCACCACGTCCCCTGGGACAGAAAGATGCGCTCGGGGCGGACACTTTGGGACGAGTTGGCGCTTCATTACCAACGCGGCGTCGATTGGGTTCGCGCCGCGCAGAAGGATTGGGACTCGCTCGCGGGCGTCATCGACCCCGAGCGGCACGCGGCCGTCAAGCGCAAGCTTGAGATACAGGAGCGCGACGCCGTCGCCTGGCGCGACGCCTGCCTGCTCTACTTCCAGACCTTCTCGAAGCGACCGCTGCCCCCCGGCGTCGAGACCGCGCGGAAGACGCTCGAAGAGTACAAGGCCAGGAGTATTCTTGACGTTGAACCGTCGTCTCGTTGATATAGCGGTCAGTACCACCCGCGGTAGCGGATGGTACTGACCTGATTCTTCAAGATGAAGATTACAGACATCAAAGCGACCACCGTCACCGTCCCTCTGGAGGCGCCGCTCAGGCACGCGAACGGGTGCCACTGGGGGCGCTTCGTGCGGACGGTGATTGAGGTCGAGACGGACGAGGGGCTCGTGGGCCTCGGCGAGATGGGCGGCGGCGGCGAGTCGGCCGAGGCCGTCTTCCGCGCGATGAAGTCTTACCTCGTCGGCCACGACCCGGCGCGGCTCGAAGAGATGCGCTTCCTCATCGCCAACCCGACCGCCTCGCTCTACAACAACCGTACGCAGGTGCTCGCAGCGCTTGAGTTCGCCTGCCTCGACCTGCTCGGGCAGAAGTGGGGCGTGCCCGTCTACGACATCCTCGGCGGCCGCCTGCAAGACCGCGTGCCGTTCGCCTCCTATCTCTTCTTCCGCTACCCGAACGCGAAGACGGGCGCGGGCGAGGTCAGGACGGCCGACCAGCTCGTCGCGCTCGCGCGCGAGTTGAAAGAGAAGCACGGCTTCACCTCGCACAAGCTGAAGGGCGGCGTCTTCCATCCCGACTACGAGCTTGAATGCTACCGCGCGCTCGCCGCAGAGATAGGCGACGGCCCCGCGCGCGGCGACAGTTTTCGATTCGACCCGAACGGCGTCTGGTCAACTGAACAAGCTATCAGGTTCGGCCAGGCCATCGAAGACATACGCAACGACTACCTCGAAGACCCCGTCTACGGCATGGCGGGGATGCGCCGCGTGCGCGAGAAGGTGCGGATGCCTTTAGCGACGAACACCGTCGTCGTCAACTTCGAGCAGTTGGCCGCCAACGTGCTCGACACGGCCGTGGACGTGATTCTCCTCGACACGACCTTCTGGGGCGGCATCCGCCCTTGCGTGAAGGCGGCGGGCGTGTGCGAGACGTTCCAACTCGGCGTCGCCGTCCACTCTTCGGGCGAACTCGGGATTCAACTGGCGACGATGCTCCACCTCGGCGCAGTCATCCCAAACCTTTCGTTCGCGGCCGACGCGCACTACCATCATCTGACCGACGACATCGTCGAGGGCGGCCCTTTCAAGTACGAGCACGGCTCCATCAAGGTGCCGGAGGGGCCGGGCCTCGGCGTGCGGCTCGACCGCGAGAAGCTGGCCGAGTACGCCGAGCTTTATAAACGTCTGGGCGGTTATCCGTACGATCAGGATCCGCTCCGCCCGGGCTGGACGCCGACGATCCCGAATAACCGCTGGGCCGACCCCGAAGACTCGCGCACGCCGAACGTCGCGGGCTTCTGATTCTTCGAAAGGGAGTCTCGACATGACGACAAGCAGTCTCGACACGCGGGCCGCACAGCACGCACGTCTCACGGACAAGGCCGCGCTGCGCCGGCACGTCGAAGAGGCCGTTAACCAAACTCCGGTCATCGACCTACACACGCACCTCTACGCCCCCGAGTTCGGCGGGCTGGGATTGTCGGGCATCGACGAGCTGCTGACGTATCACTACCTCGTCGCCGAGACGTTCCGCTCCGCCGACGTGAGCTATGAAAGCTTCTGGCGCATGTCGCGGATGGAGCAGGCCGACCTCGTCTGGCGGACGCTGTTCGTGGAGAACACGCCGGTGTCGGAGGCGGCGCGTGGGGTCGTCACCGTGCTCGACGCCTTCGGGCTCGACACGGCCGCGCTTAACTTGAATGAGGCGCGTGCCTTCTTCCGCGAGCAGGATCCGGCGGAACACCTCGAACGCGTTTTGGAGTTGGCGTGCGTGAGCGAGGTCGTGATGACGAACGACCCGTTCGACGCGCGGGAGGCGGGCGTCTGGGAAGCCGACGTTGAGATTGACGGACGTTTCCGCGCGGCGCTCCGCATGGATCGCTTGATTAACGACTGGGAGAGCGCGGCGGCCGAACTCGCGGCGCGGGGCTATCTCGTGGACGCGGACTTCGGGGGCGCGACCGCCGCGGAGGTGCGTCGCTTCCTCGACGTTTGGGTCGAGCGCATGGGACCGCTCTACATGGCGGTTTCGCTCCCGGACAATTTCAAATACCCCGACGGGGACGCGCGCGGCCGAGTCATACGCGAGGTCGTGCTGCCGACGGCGCGCGCGCACAACCTGCCGTTCGCTTTGATGGTCGGCGTGCGGCGTGGCGTGAACCCCGCGTTGCGGATGGCGGGCGACGGGCTCGGCCGCGCGGACGTGTCGGCCGTCGAGCGCATGTGTGCGGAGAACGCGGACGTGAAATTCCTCGCCACGTTCCTCTCGCGCGAGAACCAGCACGAGCTGTGCGTCTCGGCGCGGAAGTTCCCGAACCTGATGCCGTTCGGCTGCTGGTGGTTCCTCAACAACCCCTCGATAGTCTCCGAGATTACGACGGAGCGCATCGAGCTGCTCGGCACCTCCTTCATCCCGCAGCACTCGGACGCGCGCATCCTCGAACAGCTGGTCTACAAGTGGAAGCACTCGCGCCGCTGTATCGCGGAATCACTTTACAACGCGTACGAGCGTCTGCTTGAGAGCGGGCGCGCCGTCACGCGCGCGGAGGTCGAGCGCGACGTGACGCGCATGTTCTCCGGCAACTTCAGCAAGTGGGTCTCCGCGGGCGAGGGAAGAGACATGCGGGCCGAAGAGGTCGTAGCCGCCGAGAGTTTTTAAAGCGTCGGTGTTCTCGCGCGCCCCGACCGTCGCCGAAACGCCCGCGGAGTAGAGAAGAACATGGCTCAGAACATCACCGATTTGAACGGGCGCGTGGCCGTCGTCGTCGGCGGAACGTCGGGGCTCGGGCGGGCCATCGCGCTCGGGCTCGCGCGCGCGGGGGCCGGAACAGTCCCTTCGGGGCGGCGCGGCGAGCTTGTCCGAGAGGTCTGTGAAGAGATCGAGCGGGGCGGCGGCAAGGCATACGCCGTGACGGCGGACGTAGGCGAGCGCGGGTCAATCGACGCGCTGCGCGACGCGGTGCTTGAGCGTTTTGGCGCGGTGGACATCCTCATCAACGCGGCGGGGCGCACCGCGCGCGCGCCCACGGCGGAAGTCTCCGAAGAAGAGTGGGAGGCGATCATGGACACGAATCTGACGGGGATGCTGCGCGCCTGTCAGGCTTTCTACGCGCCGCTGAAGGAGAGCGGCCGCGGGCGCGTCGTCAACGTCGCGTCGCTCTCCTCTTACGTGGCCTTTCACGAGGTCGCCGCCTACGGCGCGTCGAAGGCGGGCGTGGTGGCTTTGACGCGCAGCCTCGGGTGCGAGTGGGCGCGCGACCGGATAAACGTCAACGCGATTGCGCCGGGCGTCTTCCGCACAGAGCTCAACGCGAAGTTCCTCGACGACACGGAGCGCGGGCGCGAGCTTCTGTTGCGGACGCCGATGCAACGCTTCGGCCGCCCCGAAGAGGTGGCGGGCGCGGCGGTCTTCCTCGCCTCCGACGCGGCCTCCTTCATCACGGGGCAGACCATCGTCGTGGACGGCGGCATGCTCGCCTCCGGCGTCAACTCCTGAGCCGCCGGCCTTCTCCTTAACACGTTCTGCAAGTCGGCATCAGCCGGTAACCGCGGCGTAAGACCTGACAACCAAATCCATCTCCTCGACGAGGGACTCGTCCACACGCCGTCGCCGCTCTTCCTCCTCGAACCACGCCACCGTCCGCCGAATCCCTTCGCGGAAGGGGACGGCGGCGCGGAAGCCCGGCACGAACTTCTTTATCTTGCCGTTGTCGAAGACGGCGCTCCACTTCTTATCGCCGTGCAGAGTCCCTGCGAGGCGCGGCACCACGCGCGCGATGAAATCCGACGGGACGTGCAGGACGTTCGCCTCCACGCCCAGCGCCCCGGCGATGGCGCGGTATATCTGCTCCCACGTCTGCACCTCGTCCGAGGTGATGTGGAAGGCTTGGCCGACGGCTTCCGCGTTGCCGAGCAGGCCGAGGAAGCCTCGCGCGAAGTCTTCCGAGTGCGTCAAAGTCCACAGCGAAGTGCCGTCGCCGTGCACAATAATCGGCAGGCCCTTCTTCATCCGGTCGGCGAGCGTGTACGTGCCGCCGCCCCCGACGGCGGCGGGGAAGTTCGTCTCGTACGTGTGCGACGGCCGGACTATCGTTGCGGGAAAACCCTCCTCGGCGTGGGCCCGCTTCAACCTTTCTTCACACGCAATCTTCCCGCGCGCGTAGTCCCAGAAGGGATTGACGAGCGGGGTCTCTTCCGTGATGACGTAGTGCGCGGGCGGCTTTTGATAAGCCGCGGCGGAGCTGATGAAGACGTACTGCCCGGCGCGACCTTGGAAGAGCGACAAGTCGCGCTCGATGTCTTCGGGCGTGTAGGCGATCCAGTTGACGACCACGTCGAACCGTAAACCGCGCAGGGCCGCGCGAACATCTTCCGGCCTGTTGATGTCCGCGGTCAGACCGTGTGTGCCGTGCGGAGCCGCGCTCCTCAACCCTCGGTTGAGCAGGTAGAGGTCAAGACCTTCGGCGACCGCAAGACGGCTGACGGCAGTGCTGATGAATCCCGTCCCGCCGATGAATAGCACTTTCATGCTCGTTCAATCTTCCCGGGGCCGATTCTCTGCGACTCCTTCTGCGCCTTGAGCGCCAACTCGGTGGCGAGGAAGCAGTGCTCGTGCGTCATCGCGGTCTCGGTGCGGTTGAGGATGTCGTCCACGAGTTGTTCGCCGTAAGGGAGGCGGACGCCCGCGCAGTCGATGTGGCGAGTCTCTTTCTTATCGACCAAGAAGAGGTGGTTGCCGCCGGGGCGACCTGCGATGTCCACGTTCTTGCGGATTTCGATGAAGCCGTCCGTGCCGAGAATCGTCAGGCGCCCGTCGCCCCAGGTGCTCAGGCCGTCGGGCGTGAACCAATCGACGCGGACGTAGCCCGTCCCGCCGTCGCCGCGCAACATCATGTCGCCGAAATCCTCGAACTCCGGGTGCTGCGGGTGCTGGACGTTCCCCGTCTGCGAGGCGACCACCTCGGCCCGCGTCGAGCCGGTGAAGAAGAGGAACTGGTCGGCCTGGTGCGAGCCGATGTCGCAGAGGATGCCGCCGAAGCGTTTGCGTTCGTAGAACCAGGGGTCGCGCCGCCCGTTGTTGATGCGGTGCGGCCCGAGCCCAACGGTTTGCACGACGCGGCCGATGGCGCCGGCTTTAACCAACTCGCCGGCTTTGACCGTGGCCGCGTTCTCGAAGCGCTCGCTGTACATGATCGAGTAGATGCGTCGCGTCTCCTTCTGCACGCGCCGCACCTCCGCGAGCTGTTCGAGCGTGGTGATGCCCGGCTTGTCCGACATGTAGTCCTTGCCGTGCCTCATCACTCGGACGCCGAGCGGCGCGCGCTCTTCGGGTATCGCGGCGCTCAGGACGAGTTTGATCGAGTCGTCTTCGAGAATCTCCCGCTCGTCGCGCGCGGCACGGGCCTGCGGGTAGCGCTTCGCGAACTCGGCGGCGAGGTCGGGCTCTTTGGCGTAGAAGGAGACGAGCTGGCCGCCGCCCCTCTGCACGGCGCCGATCTGGCCGTTGATGTGTCCGTGGTTGATGCCGATGACGGAGAAGCGCAGGCGCGGCTCTTTCGGCGGCTCCGCCCTCCCCTCCTGAACGCGCGCTTCCCCGACTCCGTGCACGTCGTGCGCGCGTGCCTTCGACTTCTCTTCGGGCAGGGCGAACAGGACGGCGCCGGCCGCCACGGTCAGTGAGCCCTTGATGAATGTGCGACGGTCGGCACGTGTCCCGCTCATCTCTCTTCCTCCTACTGCTGCGCCTTCTGTGTCCCGGGCGAGCGCCAGTTGATGACGTGGTAGGTCGCGGGCGTCGTCCCGACGTTCTTGATCGAGTGCAGCTCGTTCGAGGCGTTGAAGATGACGGAGCCCGGCCCGGCCTTCTTCAACTCGCCGTTGACCATCGCCTCGACCGTGCCCTCCTTGATGATGACCAACTCCTCGTTCGGGTGTTTGTGCGGCGGGTGCGAAGAGACGCCCGGGTTCAAGGTCGTGACGTGCAACTCCAGCTCGTCGAGCGTCGCCGTCGGCGACCTGAAGAACTGGCGCAGCGCGCCGACCTCCGTTTTCTTCGCAGTCACGTCGTTCCATTCGAAGAGCGTCGAGTGCATGACGGAGGTCTGCGAGCGCGCGGCGACGGCGCCGAGGGTGACGACGACCGCGAAGAGTGCGACGAAGAGGTCGCGACGTGTGATCATGCTGTTTCTCCTCTGTGTAGGCTGGATAATACACCCAAAAGCTGTGCCTCTGTGTCTCTGTGGTTTAATCTGATGTGAAATTCAACCCGGGAGGTCACTCATCGAGATGCCTGACGTGACGGGAGACGAGACGGCGCCGGGGCGCGGGGGTATTTTCGAGTCGGACTCGCCCGACGTTTACGGGGTCGTGTCCGCGCGGCCCGGGCCGGAGGGGCGTTTGCCCGTCACGGGCGAAGACCTGTTGGAGCGGCCGAGCGGCGACCTCTTCGGCTGGACGCAGGACGTGGGGATGGGCTGGAACCCTGCGGAACTGCGCCGCCCGGAAGTCCTCATCCTCAGCACGCAGGGCGGGATTCGTCTGCCCGACGGGAGACCTTTGGCGCTCGGCTATCACACGGGACATTTCGAGGTCGGACTGCTGATGCAGGCCGCGGCCGAAGAGTTAAGAGAGAAGGGCTGCATCCCCTTCGCCGGTTACTGCACAGACCCTTGCGACGGGCGTTCGCAGGGGACGACCGGCATGCTCGACAGTCTTCCTTATCGTAACGACGCGGCGATAGTTCTGCGCCGTCTGATTCGCTCGCTCCCCAACCGGCAGGCCGTCGTCGGCGTGGCGACGTGCGACAAGGGTCTGCCCGCGATGTTGATGGCGCTCGCGGGCTCGCCCGACCTGCCCGCGGTGCTCGTCCCCGGCGGCGTGACTCTGCCCGCGAGCGACGGCGAGGACGCGGGGCGCGCGCAGACCATCGGCGCGCGCTTCGCTAACAAACAGATCACACTTGAAGAGGCCGGGGACATCGGCTGCCGCGCGTGCGCGTCGCCGGGCGGCGGCTGTCAGTTCCTTGGGACGGCTGCGACTTCGCAGGTCGTCTCCGAAGCGCTCGGCCTCTCCGTCCCGCACAGCGCGCTCGCGCCTTCGGGCCAGCCCGTCTGGCTCGACGCGGCGCGCCGCTCCGTGCGCGCGGTGCTGCGTCAGAGGGAACTCGGCCTGAGCGTGCGCGACATCTTAACCGGCGCGTCCGTGCGTAACGCGTTGGCCGCGCACGCGGCCTTCGGCGGCTCGACGAACCTTCTGCTGCACCTGCCCGCGGTCGCGCACGCGGCGGGGTTGAAGCCGCCGACGGTCGAAGACTGGATGGACGTGAACCGCCGCGTGCCGAGGCTCGTGGACGCGCTGCCGAACGGGCCGCACCCGACCGTCCGCGTCTTCCTCGCGGGCGGCGTGCCGGAGGTGTTGCTGCACTTGAGAGAACTCGGGTTGATAGATGGGACTGCTTTAACGGCCGTCGGGAAAAGTTTAGACGAAGTGTTGGACGACTGGGCCGCGTCGGAGCGCCGTCGCGTCTTCCGCGCGCGCCTCGCGGAGACGGAAGGCATCGACCCGGACGATGTCATCATGCCGCCCGCGCGAGCGCGCGAGCGCGGACTGACGAGCACGATCTCTTACATCAAAGGGAACCTCGCGCCGCAGGGCGCCATCGTGAAGAGCACGGCCATCGACCGCGCGTCGGTCGGCCCCGAAGGGGTCTATCGTCTGACGGGGCCGGCGCGCGTCTTCACCACCGAGCGCGCCACCATCGCCGCCATCAAGAGCCGCGGCGAAGATCGCATCAAGGGCGGCGAGGTCGTCGTCCTCATCTGCCGCGGCGCGCTCGGCGCGGGGATGGAGGAGGTCTATCAGATCACCTCGGCGCTCAAGTACATGCCCTATGCGAACTCGGTCGCGCTCATCACGGACGCGCGCTTCTCCGGCGTCTCAAGCGGCCCGTGCATCGGGCACGTCGGGCCGGAGGCTTTGGCGGGCGGCCCCGTGGGGAAAGTGATTGACGGCGACCTGATCCGCGTCGTCGTTGACACGTTGAAGCTGGAAGGCAGCATCGACCTCGTCAAAGAGAGCGTGCCCGGCGTGTACGAACCGGCGGACGAAGAGCTGGCACGTCGGCAATCACGCACGGACTTACAACCCGACCCGGCGCTGCCCGACGACACGCGTCTCTGGGCGGCCTTGCAGAACGCGAGCGGCGGCCCTTGGGGCGGCGTCGTCTACGACGTTGACCGCATCGTCCGCGTCATCGAAGCGGGCATGCGCGCGTTAGAGACGGAGGAGTTTCACCACGGAGACACAGAGGCACAGCTTTGAAGACAATAACTCGACAAGCCATATAGTCAACAAAGGCCAAGGCATGACTGAGCTACACGGCAGAAGCATCATCGGAGGCGAGCCGGTCGCGGACGACGGCAAGACGTTCCGCGCCTTCAACCCTTCCGAGGGGCGTGAGTTCGGGCCGGAGTTTTACGACGCGACGCCCGCGGTCGTCGCGCGCGCGTTCGACTCGGCGGCACGCGCCTTCAAGCAGTACCGGCGGAAGAGCGCCGAGGAGGTCGCGGGCTTTCTCGAATCTATCGCGCGGAACGTCGAAGCGCTCGGCGACGAGTTGATTGAACTCGCGCAGGCGGAGACCGCGCTCCCGGCCGAGAGGCTGAAGGGCGAGCGCGCGCGGACGACCGCTCAGTTGAAGACGTTCGCGGGCGTCGTGCGCGAAGGCTCGTGGGTCGAGGCGACGATTGACCGCGCCGACCCGGAACGCAAGCCACAGCCGAAGCCCGACCTGCGGCGGATGCTCATCCCCATCGGCCCCGTGGCCGTCTTCGGCGCGAGCAACTTTCCGCTTGCCTTCTCGGTCGCGGGCGGCGACACGGCCTCTGCGCTCGCCGCCGGTTGCCCCGTCGTCGTGAAGGCGCACCCCGCGCACCCGGGCACGTCCGAGTTGGTCGCGCGCGCCGTCGCCGCCGCCGTGAAGGAGACGAGGATGCCCGCGAGCGTCTTCTCGCTCGTGCAGGGGCAGAGCCCGGAGGTGAGCCTCGCCGTCGTCGAACACCCTTTGACGAAGGCCGTCGGGTTTACAGGGTCGCTGCGCGTCGGCCGCGCGCTCTTCGACGCGGCCGCGCGTCGGCCGGAGCCGATTCCGGTCTACGCGGAGATGGGGAGCGTCAACCCGGTCTTCGTCCTGCCGGGCGCCCTGCGCGAACGCGGCACGGAGTTCGCCGAAGGGTTGAAGCAGTCCGTGACGCTCGGCACGGGTCAGTTCTGCACAAACCCCGGGCTCGTCGTCGGCGTCCGCGGCGAGCCGTTCGATAAGTTCGCCGACAAGGCGGATGAACTGTTCGCCTCCGCGGCGCCGGGCACGATGCTGAACCAGGGGCTCCTGCGTGGTTATACGGAGGGCGTTGAAAGACTCCGACGACTGACTCAACAAGGGGCGAGCGGTTCGGCGGCCGACGCTTCGCGCACGCAGGCCGCGGCCTACGTCTTCTCGACCGACGCCGCGACCTTCCTCGACCATCAAGAGTTGGGGGAAGAGGTCTTCGGCCCTTCGACTCTCGTCGTCGGTTGTCAAAATGTTGAGGAGTTGCGGCGCGTGGCCGAGCGTCTGGCGGGCGCGCTGACGGCGACGATTCACGGCACGCCCGAAGACTTGCGCGAGTACGCGTGGCTCGTCTCGGTGTTGGAGCAGAAGGCCGGGCGTTTAGTCTTCAACGGTTTCCCCACGGGCGTCGAAGTCTGCGCCGCGATGCAGCACGGCGGCCCTTACCCCGCGACGACCGACGCGCGCACGACCTCGGTCGGCACGGCCGCCATCAAGCGTTTCGCGCGCCCCGTCTGCTATCAGAACTTTCCTCAAGAGTCTCTCCCCGTCGAACTCCGCGACGACAACCCGCGCGGCATCTGGCGTCTGATCGATAACCTTTGGACGAAAGAGTGACGCGTCACGCTGAAAAATCAACCACAGAGACACAGAGACACGGCTTGAAGACAGCTAAAGATGAAGCTGTGTTTGAACTGTGTCTCTGTGGTTAACTCTCGCACGATTCGACGGTCGAGTCGGGAAGGAAATCGCGCTCCCTGTATTCGAAGTAGTCGAATAAAAGAATCGGTTAAAGCTTCCGGCGGAGCGTGAGGGGGTTGAAGTGCGGGCTGCGCGTCTGGCGCAGATCGGGCGGGGCGAGCGCGCGTCCGAGCTTCCAGATGAAGTCCATCTCGGCGTTGAGGGCGTCCTGCGCGATGCGCGACTCGTGGATGAGCAGGACGCTGCCGTAGAAGAGGCCGCAGGCGCCCGAGAGCCCGAGCACGACGGGGAGCCACGCGTACGACGGCTGCCCGACAGCGGCGACGAGGCCGATGGCGACGCTGGTGGCGACGAAGACGCCGAGCGCGAGGTAGAAGACGCGCATGCTTCGCTGGAGCAGGCGCGTGCGCGTCGTCAGCTTGTCGAGCTGGTTGAAGAGGAACGAGCGGCGCTCCTCGAACATCTCGACGCCCTCCGCCTCCTGCATCTTCATGGTCTCTTCGAAGCGTTCGATGAGCATGCGGACGCGATCCACCGTGCGCCCGAGCCGCGTCGAGGTCGAGAGGATAAGCGCGCCGCAGGCCGAGATGAGCACGGCGGGCGTAATCATCGCCGTCAGGACGGCGACCGCTGAAGAGAGCGCTTCCATCAGTCTCTACAAGATTCCCTTCGTCTTCATTATGGCCGCGCGCATCGTGCACAGCAACCTTTCCGCAGTCATAAGGTTCGTTACCGCGCGCGGTGACGCAGACGTGAAAGAAAATTTCGACGGCGAGGGAAAGTAGTAGTTCGCGCCGTCGAAAGTTGTGCTATCCTCCGCCGCAAACGAGACAAACAGTCTTCGGGTCGTACTTATCTTGCGCTGCATTTATCGCAAAGGCACGGCCCCGCCCGCTCGGCGGGGCTCGGACACTTCTCACACAAGGAGTAGAACGACAGATGTCCAGTGAAAGAGACGACAGAGACGACGCGGCCGGCGGCGGTACTGAAGACGACGGCGGAGAGATCGGCACGGGCGGCGGCACGCATGGCGGCCTGGCTATCGGTCGCACCACGGGCATGGGCGCAGGCATCGCCGACGGGGGCACACCCGGCCCCGAAGAAGACTCAGGCGGCGAAGGCGAGGGCACGTCCCGCAAGCACTCGCGCTGAAAAAAAGGCGCCGCCTGTCCATCCGCGCTTCCGCCGGAGAGCATCACACGCAGGATGGCAGACGACAGAAGTAAGAAGGCAACAGGCAACAGGCGACAGGCAACAGTTGAAGACGAGGGCCGCGCGCTTCTTCGTCTTCACTCTTGCCTGTTGCCTTTTTACTTCCGCCTTCTCCGCCGAGGGCGGCACGCAGTACAGCCCGGGCTACTACCCGACCAACGCCGCGCGCGACGGCAAGTACCGCAAGATACGCGTCCGCACCACGCGCAAAGGCGTCGCCCTCCGCACGCGCCCCGGCTATAGGAAGTAAGTTCAAAGTTGAAGAAAAAGCTTTCAACTTTCGACTTTGAACTTTAAACTTGTAACTCTTCTTATGCGCCTGTGGCTCTCGAAGAACAGCAGCGTGCCTTTGCGCGAGCAGCTCGTGCGGCAGATCATGTTCGGCGTGGTGAGCGGCGACCTGAAGCCGGGTCAGCGTTTGCCCTCGACGCGCGAGCTTGCGCGTCGCTTCCGCATCCACTCGAACACGGTGAGCGCCGCCTTCGGCGACCTTGAGCGCGCGGGCTGGCTCGAAGTGCGCAAAGGAAGCGGCGTCTATGTCCGCCAACTCGGCGACGACCCGGCGGAGGCTCCGCTCGACTCGCGGTTAGAACTTGACCGCCTCATCAACGCCTTCCTCACGCTCGCGCGCGGGCAGGGGCACACGCTCGCCGACGTGCAGGCGCGCGTCAAGCACTGGCTGAGCCTTGAGCCGCCCGACCACTTCCTCGTCGTCGAGCCCGACGAGGGCCTGCGCGAAATCCTGATGGCCGAGATCGCCGACGCGACCTCCTTCCGCGTCGAGGGCTGCGGCTACGAGGAGTGCGCCGACGCCGCGCGCCTCGCGGGCGGGACGGTCGTCGCGCTCTACAGCAAGGCCGAGGAGGTGCGGCGCGCGCTCCCGCCGGAGGTGTCGCCGATCTTTCTGCACACGCGCTCGATACCGGAACTGCTCGCGGGCGAGCGTGTGCCGCCGCGCGACGCGCTCGTCTCGGTCGTCTCGCGCTGGCCGATGTTTCTTGAGTGGGCGCGCGTCTTCATCATCGCCGCCGGGGTCGAGGCGGACGCGCTCGACCTGCGCGACGCGCGCACGCCGGGCTGGGAGCGCGGCCTTCGTTCGAGCGCACACGTCATCACCGACGCACTCACCGCACGACAATTACCCGACGGCCTCCGCCCGCGCGTCTACCGCGTCGTCGCCGACTCCTCCCTCGAAGAGTTGCGCGCCTTCGTCGAACGCTTCCTGACAAAGGAATTAGATAGTAGACAGTAGACAGTAGAAAGAAGTGGTTGCCGCCTTTTTCTACCGACTACTGTCTACTGCTTTTTACACACTCCTGCACTATCATTGACCCGCCGGGAGGGCATATGGCCGAAGAGCAGACCTCAGACCAGACCTCGCGAGAAATGTTGGAGCAGCTCGCCGCGCGGATCGAGCACCTTGAGCGGTTGATGCAGGCGCAGACGGCGCGCCTCTATCAGGTCGAGCTGAGGTTGGGGCTTGAGCGGGGGCAGCGGCGACCGCTGTACGAGTCGCTCAAAGACGAGCGCGAGGAGGCGCGCGGCGC